>JAEHDN010000066.1 GCA_016880395.1 Candidatus Eiseniibacteriota bacterium | reverse complement strand
CGAGGGCGCGCGGGAATCGATTCGACGCGAGCTGGGCCTCGATCCCGACGCGCTCGTCGTCACCACCGTCGGAATGGTGCGCCCCGTGAAGGATCATCCCACGCTGCTCCGCGCGTTCGCGCTCGCCCATCGGGACCACCCCGCGGCCCGGCTTCTGCTCGTGGGCAAAGGGGACTGGGAGCCGCTCCGCGAGCTGGCCCGCGACCTCGGCGTCGAGAGTGCGGTCGTGGCTCCCGGGGAGCGCCGCGACATCCCCGAGGTCCTCGCGGGCTCCGATATCTACGTGAACTCCTCCACGACGGAAGGGATGTCCAACACGATCCTCGAAGCGATGGCGGCGGCGCGTCCCGTCGTCGCCACGGCAGTGGGCGGCAATCCCGAGCTGGTCGAGGAAGGCGTCACCGGCTTCCTGGTCCCGGCCGGAAACCCCGAGATCATCGGAGCTGCGATCTCGCGGCTCCTCGGCGACCGGGACCTGCGCCAGCGGATGGGGCTAGCCGGCCGGAATCGCGTCGAGCGGGCGCACTCCCTCGACCGGATGGTGAGCGATTACGAGTCCCTGTACCGGGCGGAGATGGCCCATGTCGGACTTCCGGTTCCGCCGGATGGACCGACCCTTGCATAGAGTCCCCCCGGAACACCTCCTGACCCCACATTTCAACAGATGCCCCCGCAAGGAGGTAGGGTGACTGAACCGCACCGTGCACGAGTGTCCGCGGTGGTACTCATCGCAGTGCTTGGACTTGCAGGAAATCCAGTCGGCGCCGGAGCGCAGAGCGGCGCCGCAAACTCCAGAACCTTTCAGTGGACGGCCCCCGGCGACGACGACATGACGGGCCGCGCTTCTCGATACGAGCTCCACTATTCCACATCGCCCATCAGCCCCGCGGCCGATTCGACCGCTCTGGAGGCTTGGTGGGGAAGTCAGTCGACCGT
The DNA here is from genome assembly GCA_016880395.1 of Candidatus Eiseniibacteriota bacterium. Taxonomy (GTDB): domain Bacteria; phylum Eisenbacteria; class RBG-16-71-46; order SZUA-252; family SZUA-252; genus WS-9. The sequence continues at coordinate 17,981 of JAEHDN010000066.1, read as the reverse complement.
TGTGTCCGGCTCCGAGCTGCCGGCCCCGTCGCAGGCGGGCAGGATCGACTCCGCAGTCGTGGGGAATCTTGCCTACGGCTTTACGTACTACTTCATCATCCGGTCCGTCGACGAAGCGTTGAACTGGTCCCCGTACTCGAACGTGGCCAGCGTGACGCTCGCTCCGTGCGACGCGCCGACGTCCACGCCCGCCGCGCCGCAGACCCAGACCGACTCGCTCGGCGTGCTCGTCTCGTGGCCGGCGTCCGAGGATCCGCTCGCGTCCTCGGTCGAGATCTACCGCGGCTCCTCGCCGGGCCGCCTGGCCCTCCTCGGCAGCGTCTCCGCGACGGAAACGAGCTATCTCGACACAACGACGCGCAACGGCTCGACCTACTTCTATTCAGTCGCCTGGGCCGCCTCGTGCGGCAACGGACCGATCGGGAGCACGTCCTCCATCACCTTCCGTAACAGCGTGTCCGCGCCGGCGGCGGCGCAGGGCGCCAGCTCGATCCGCGTCTTCCCCAATCCCGCGACCGGCCCGCTCACGCTGCGTCTCCAGATCGTGGGGGGCCAGCCCCAGTCGGTGCGCGTCCGCCTCTACGACGCCGCCGGGCGCTGGATCGCCGACCTGGCGGATGGAACATTCGCCGCGGGCGAGACCCAGCTCACCTGGAATCGGCAGACACGCGGAGGCGGTCAGGCAGGGCCCGGCTACTACGAGGCGCTCGGCACGATCGGCTCCACGCGCGTCCGGGAACGGCTGGTCCTCCTCCCCTGAGCGCGTGCATCCTGACGCCGCGCGGATGCAATTCACGTCGGACGCTCCCGTGCAGAACACGCGCCGGCCGGTGACGCCGCTCTAACTTCCTGCGCTGACGCGCCAATCCCCGCTGCGGAATGCACGACGCCTCCATGGCACCGTTCGTGCTCCTACGCAGTGCTGGGGTCGTAACTTCACCAACGTCCATGCTCAGAGCAAACTGCCCGAAAGGGCGGGACGCAGAGCTACGGGGCTTTCCTTCGTGAGCGGCGAAGTTCGACTGCTCGCGAGCCTGCCGGCCGGGCCGCCATGGACCCTCGAGCGTTCGCGCATCGCGCCGCACCGGCGATGCGAAGGGCGAGAAGGGGAGGCCATCCATGAGGCGACCGCTGTCGCACCACCGTCGATTTCACTCCCGCCGAGCGTCGACCATTCTCCCGTCCCTCCGCAGCGGGGGGCTGGCCGGGCTCGCCTTCCTGGCGGTGCTCCTGGCCGCCGCTCCGCCCGCGCGCGGTCAGGTGAATCCAGACTCCTCGGTCGTGCTCCAGTGGACCGCACCCGGCGACGACGGCACGGTTGGCCGGGCCAGCGTGTACGACATCCGGTACCGCACCACCACCGTCTCCGGCACGGACACGACCACCTGGTGGAATGGCGCGACCCAGGTGACGGGCGAGCCTCTGCCCGGCTCCGCGGGCGCGACCGATTCGATGCGGGTGCGCGGCCTGACCCCGATCACGACCTACTACTTCATGGTTCGCGCGGGCGACGAGGTGCCCAACTGGGCGGGGTACTCGAACATCGCGCAGAAGGCGACGTCGGGGGATGTGGTCGCGCCCGCGGCCATCACGACGCTCGCGATCACGACCATCGCGACGACCTCGCTCACGCTCCGCTGGACGAGCACGGGGGACGACAACACGACCGGCACCGCGACCAGCTTCGACATCCGCTACTCGACCGCGGCGATCACGTCGGCGAACTTCACCTCGGCCACCCTGGCCTCGGGCGAGCCGGCGCCGCTCGTCGCGGGAACGGTCCAGACCTTCGTGCTGGGAGGACTCACGACCGGACAGACCTATTACGTGGCGATGAAGGTGAGCGACGAGCGGGGCAACGTGTCGCTGATCTCCAACGTGGTGAGCGGGACGCCCGCCGACACGATCGCGCCTGCGGCGGTGCGGGACCTCTCGCTCGGTCCGAACCCAGCGGCTGCGGACCCCATGGAGTTGGCGCTCGCGGATCTGGAGGAGCAGCGTGGATTCCAGCACTGACCGGCCCCGCAGCATGCGCTTCACGCTGGCGCTCGCGGCCGCTCTCCTCCTCGGCGCGCCGACCGTCCCCGGGACGGCCGGCGCCGCCGACGTCCTGCTCCGGTGGACGGCGCCGGGGGACGACGGCACGGGCGGCACGGCGAGCACGTACCTGATCCGATATTCGGTCCAGGGCCTCGCCGGGTCGACACCGGCCGACAGCGCGGACTGGTGGAACAACCTGTCGAGCCCGGCGGGGGGGTCGATCCCGACGCCGCGCGTCGCCGGCACCAGGGAGTCCTTCACGATGGCGGGGCTCGACTCCGGAACGACCTACTACTACATGATCCGCACCTGCGACGAGATCCCGAACTGCTCGGGCTACTCCAACATCGCGCCCAAGGTCGCCGGGGCGCCCACGACGGCGACCGCGTCTGCCGACATGATCGGCTATCCGAATCCAGCGAAGGATCAGGTCACGTTCCGATTCCAGGCCGGCACCTCGGACGGGTCGCCCGGCCCGGCCAGGCTGACGATCTACGATCTGAACGGCAGGCTCGTGATCGAGCTGGTGGACGAGGTCCTCCCGGCAGGGGAGCAGAGCGTCGTCTGGGCGTGCCAGTCGGGTACCGGGAACCACGTCGCGCCCGGCGTTTACAACGCCATCCTCGAGGCGCCCACGGGGCGCGAGATCAAGCAGATCCTCGTTCTTCCCTGAGTCGCCCACACCCGCCCCTTTCCCCGACAACCTCGAGGTCCTATTCTTCTCCCCTCATGGGATCCGAGCCGCCGTTCGCGATGAGCGTCGATGTCGAGGACTACTTCCAGGTGCAGGCCTTTGCGCGGCAGGCTCCACGCGAGGGCTGGGACCGGTGGCCCTCCCGCGTGGAAGGGAACACGCAGCGGCTGCTCGACCTCTTCGCCGAGACGCGGACGACCGCGACCTTCTTCGTCCTCGGCTGGGTTGCGCGTCGCCATCCATCCCTCGTTCGGCGGATCGCGGCCGCGGGTCATGAAGTGGCTTCCCACGGCATGGAGCACCGGATGCTCACCGAACAGTCGCCGGAGACGTTCCGGGTGGATGCGCGCGACTCTAAGGCGCTCCTCGAGGACGTGTCGGGCGCCGCGGTCGTGGGCTTTCGCGCCCCCAGCTACAGCATCGGGCGCTCGACCCTGTGGGCGGTCGACGTGCTCGCGGAAACGGGCTACGCCTACGACTCGAGCGTCTATCCGATCCGCCGGCGCCGCTACGGCTATGCGGAGGGGCCGGACCGGCCCGCGATGCTTCGCGGCTCGACGCGCGAGCTGCCGGAGTTCCCGCTACCGACCCTCGGCGCCGGGCCTCTGCGCGTGCCGGTCTTGGCCGGCGCCTATCTCCGCCTCTGGCCCTCCTGGATCTCGCTCTTCGCGACGGGGGAGCACATTCGGCGCGGGCGTCCCCTCGTGGTGAACGTTCACCCCTGGGAGCTGGACCCCGACCAGCCGACGATCGGGGGAGCCAGGTGGAAGACCTGGACCCATTACGCGCGGCTCGGCCGAACCGAATCCGTGCTGCGCGCGGTGCTCGCCCGGGCGCCCTTCCGCGACCTCGCAACGCGAGTGCGGGAGCTGGGGTTCCTCGACGGATCGAGCGTCAAGGCGCGCGAGGTCGCCTCGTGAATCTCGACGTCCTCATCCTCGTCGCGGGAGGCGCGATCGCGATCCTTGCGGCCGGCCTCGTGCTCGCCCTGAGCCCGGCACGCTATCCCTCGCTCGTCGCGGCCGGAGCGCTCGCCGCTCTCGGCGTCCTCCAGTTCGGGTGGGCCCGCGCGGCGTCGCCCGTCGCGGGAGGGGAGAACCGGATCTGGTTCGAGCTCTCGCTCGCCTTCGCCGTCATCGTGAGCCTGCTCTGGGTGCTTCTGTCCCGCACCATCGGCCTCGGCTCGCGGCCGAGCCCGATCGGTCCGTGGCGCTATTACATCCTCGCCCAGGCGCTCTGCGCAGCCGCCGCCGTGGCGCGACTTGCGATCTCGCCGACCTGGGAGGATTCCGTCGCCATCGGAGGCGGGCTCGCCTACGCGCTCGGCCCCTTCACGACGATGCTCGTCGTCGCCCAGCTCCTCAACCTCGTGCTCCTCACGGCGAGCTTCGAATCCACCTACTTCGCCCTGCCGGCCTCGTCTCGCCGGGCGTTCCTGCCTGGCCTGATCGGCATCCTCGCGTGGACGGGATATTTCACCTACGCCTCCGTGGAGAGCCTCATCGTCGGCGCCGTGCACGTGGGAGATCTCAGCACCGGGGCGTTCGCGGTGATCGACGTGTCGCTCCTACTCTCGATCTCGCTCATCCGAGGACGGGTGGGCGAAGCACACGTGCGGCGCGAGCGCCGGCCGCTAACCCGCACGATGTCCGTCGGCTTCACCATGGCATTCCTGCTCGCTACGACTGGACTCCTCTGGTTCGCGCGGGCCACGGGATGGAGCCTGGCTCGGAGCATCTGGATCCTGATCGGTCTCGCGGGCGCGCTCGGACTGGCCGCGCTCATGGTCTCGAACCGGGTGCAGAGGCGAGTCCAGCGCTGGATCGATCCCTATCTCTACGGAGGCGCGCTCGATCGGAGCGGCGTGGAGCGCCGCGCGAACGAGCTGCTCGGCGAGGCTCGATCCTGGGTGGATCTCTCCGGGGTCATTCCGTCGGGGACCGAGGAAATCGTGGGAGCGCGACCGGTCACGCTCTTTCTCGCGAGCGGAAGCGGGGATCGCTTCACCGTGGCGGGGAGCACGCTGGAGCCCGCTCCCGACGTCGTCGTCGATGTGGAAGCGCCGCTCGCGATCGAACTCAAGCGTGCGGGGCGCGCCATCCGACTCCGCGGACGGCCCGACGATCTCGAATACATCCCGATCTACGTCGAGAACGCGATCCAGCTCGAGGCGTGCGACGCGGTATGCGCCGCGCCCCTGCTGCTTGACGAAAGCCGCCTGGTGGGCTTCATCCTGTGCGGGGAGCGGGGCAACGATCCGGCCTCCCGCAGGCAGCTTTTGCCCCTCCTCGACCTGGTCTGCGGGCACTATTCCGATGCCCTGAGTCGAGTGTCACCAACAATAGCCATGATGGGCCACCTCGCTCCAAGAATTTAAACCTTGCAATCGCAGCGACTTGACCCAATTGTCTCACCCATTCATTGCATACTGCAAATATTCTTTGACACTTCGAGCATCGACACGGTATCATTCTTCTCGTTCGAGGATTTACGGGCGTGAAGGGGCGAAAAAAGTGGTTGACCAACCCTCCGCCCGGCAAGTATTATTGACAGCGTTCTCGGAAGTGTGGCCGGGAACAACAATTCAGTACTCTAGCGAAACGGATGTCCTCATCGTGGGAGAGGTGCAGCCGGTGACCCGCAGTTCGCGAACGACCATCTTCGGATTCATCGCAGCGATGCTTCTCGCTGCGAGCACGGCGCACGCAATCCCCGCCCTGCAGCTCTACAGTCCAGACGCCATCTACGACGTGTCCTCGCAGACGTGGATCATCAACAAGTCCACGTTCGAGCTCTACGTCATCGGTGACGTGCAGAACAAGGGCACCATCTACGACGTCGACCTCGTCGCCTCCGTCTATGGCAGCGGCGGGAACATCACCATCACGCCGGATCTGGCCATCGATCCGACGCCCGAGGATGCGCTCGCGTACGACCAGGTGATCCATCACGCCGAGTACGCGAACGCCGACGATCATTTCTTCTATCATCTCGGCAACCTGGACCAGACGGATCAAGTGATCCAGGACTACACGGGCTCGACCGGTGGAACGAGCATGGGCACCATCCTCGCGCTCACCGTGAGCGTGTCCGGATACGATGCCGTGCACTTCGACGCCTTCGATCACTATCTCACCGGCGGGAACGGCAACGGCGCCCAGGCGTCGTACCAGACGCACATGCAGGGCGTGTTCGCTCCCTTCTCGCACGACGCGACCGAGGGAACGCCTCCCGATGCACCGGAGCCCGGTTCGATGGCGCTCTTCGCGATGGGCATGGGAGCGATGGCCCTCGCAGGTCGCCGCAAGAAGAGCTGAGCGCATCCTCGATCTTCGAGGCCTGGACGATCCAGCGATCGTCCAGGCCTTTTCGTTGGTAGCTTCTTGACACCTCCCGGCGCGCTTCTCTAAGGTGTTCCGCACATGACTGCGAAGCGCGTTCGTGGCCCGGCGGTTGCGGCCCTCCTGCTTTTGATCGCAGCGCCGGCTCTGGCCCAGGCGCCCCCGGGCGCGCAGCCCACGACGTCGCCGCAGACGACGCCCACCGATCCCAACGCCGTCAAGCCTCCGCCGCCTCCGATCCTCACGCTCTTCACCGTCCCGAAGGACGCGTACGTCGTGCTCAAGGGAAGGACGGACCTCGCGGGGTACACGCCGCTCGACTTCCCGGGGACCGTGGAAGGGAAGTACTCCGTCCGGATCCGAGGCGCCGGCTACCCGCCCGTGCATGGCGTGATCTACGTCCCGCCGCGCGGACAGCTCCCCTTCGTCCTCTCCGAGCCTCGCGAGGGCTCGCTGGGACTCTTCATGCGCGGTCTCAACTATCCGGGGGTTCCGGCGCTCTCGAGCGGGCGCACCGCCCGCGGCGTGACGCTCGTCCTGTCCGCGAGCGGGGGGATCTTCATGGCGGCCAAGGCGCACTCGGATTACCGCGAGCGGCTCGACGAGGTAGGGGAGTATCCCGAAGACCGTGCGCGCGACGAACGGGGCTATCGAAACGGCTGGCTCATCTTCACCGCTGGAACTTTGGCCCTGAGCGCCCTCGACTACTGGACGCGACCCCGGTTCGATCTCGCGGAGACGACCCCATCACGCCTCACACTCGACGTGCCGACCGTCACGCGGGTCGGCGCGGTGTGGCGCTCGCTCATCCTGCCGGGAGGGGGACAGGACCTCGGCAACCATCGCGCCCGCGGGACCGTGTGGCTCGCATCCATCATCGCCGCGGGCGCCGGGTACGTGATCACCGACTATCGCGTAAACCGGGACGAGACGGATGTGAAGTGGGCCCAGATCGCGGTCGACGACGCCGGACCCGGCACGATCGATCAGCGCCTCCTCGAGCTGGAGCAGCAGGAGCGCGATCTCGCCGCCTCGCAGGACGCGCGGCGCGGCTTCGCCATCGCTGGTATCACACTCTACTCGCTCAACCTCCTCGACGCGGCCATCATGCCGCTCGGGTACAACCCGCCAAAGCGCGCCAAGGTCGCCTCGATCGAGCCGATCGTCGACCCACGCTTCGCGGGCATGTCGCTCGCGGTCCGCTTCTAGCGTCCCTCGCCGTTCATGCGCGTCCGCGAACGCGCGCCTCGTCTTGCGACCCTCCTCTTGCGTTCTGCGTTTCGCGAACGTCTCCGTACCCATGCAAAACGCGCTGAAAACACGGTCGTTCCTACCTGACTGAGAAGGGCGCAGATGGAGGGCTCGTGACCGTGCATTCTGCGAGCCTGCCCCTGGCACGGTCCCTGCAAAACCGTGGATCGCCCTGGCATCACGATGGATCGTCTCCCCGCCCGGGCCTCGTGTCGGATCTACAGCTAGGGGGTAACCACCATGCAGAGGCCACTCCCCGGGTGGGGGCGCAGGCGTAGCCTGCTCCACGTCGCGATCCTCGCGTCCATCCTCGTCGCTGGCCTTATGTACCTGGCCGTACGCCCCTCGTACGCGGGGGTCGCGGTCGGGGGAAGCACCGGAGACTTCCTCCAGTTCGAGATCGGCGGCCGTCCCGCGGGTATGGCCGGAGCGCAGGTTAGCTCCGCCTCCGGCGTCATGGCCCAGTTCTGGAATCCCGCCGGCCTCGCTTCGCTCCAGCGTCCCCAGGTGGGCGGCATGCACGCCACCTGGCTCGACAACCTGAGCTACGAATGGCTCGGATACGCGATGCCGCTCAATCCGAGGTACGGGGTGGGCTCGCTCAGCGTGGCCTACTTCCACATGCCCGGCATCCAGGGCGCTGACGAGTTCGGCAACCCGACCGGCGAATTCCGCGTCTACGACATGGCGGTGACAGCAGGGTTGGCGCGGCCGGTGGGGCGCCATCTCGCGGTCGGCGCGAACGCCAAGATGATCCGCCAGAACCTCGCGACCGTCTCCGCGAGCGGCGTGGCCGTGGATCTCGGCGCCAACCTCATGGCGGGCGGCGCCACGTTCGGCGCCGTGGTCCAGAATCTGGGCCCGAGCCTCTCCTTCGACGGCGCGTCGTACCCGCTCGCGCGCCAGGTGCGCTTCGGCTTGAGCCGCGATTTCTGGGGAGGGAAGCTCCTCCTCGCCTCCGACTACAACATGCCGAGCGACTATTACGACGACGGACGGGTCGGGGCCGAGCTTCGCGCCCATCCGAACGTGTCCCTGCGCATGGGCTACCGGCACCAGTTCGGCGAGCTGGAGGATCCCGCGGCAGGCTTCTCGTACGGCCTCGGCGTCCATTTCGGCCAGCTCAACGTGGATTACGCGCTGACCCCGGACAACGACTTCTCGGACGTCCACCGGCTGTCGTTCGGCTACTCGTTCGGCAGCGGCGCCCGCGACGCCGAGCCGCAGCAGCCCAAGCCCGAGGAGCCGAAGCCGGCGCCCACGGCTCCGGCCGGTCCCCGCGTGATCGCCCAGGCGCCGACGCAGGCTCCGGCGGAGAAGGGGACCAAGGCCCCTCAGACGCAGCCCGCTCCGGCCCAGCAGGTCGCCGCGGCGCCGCAGGCTGCGCCCAAGGCGTCCGCGGCACCCCCTGCGACCGCGACCGAGGCGCCCAAGCCCCCGTCGGCCCCGACGACCACGGTCGCAGCGGCCCCGGCGCCCGCCCAGGAGCCCGCAGCCGCCCCGTCCAAGCCCGCTCCGTCACCCGAGTCCCAGTACCTGGTCGTGCTGCCCGGATATCCCTCCAAGGAGAGCGCGGAGGCCGAGATGAAGGCCCTGGAACTGCTCGGGTTCCGGACCAAGGATGCCCAGATCGCCAAGGACACGAAGCGGGGCGGATACCGGATCGCCTTCGTCAAGCTCAAGAACAAGGGGAACGCCGAGGAGGTCGCCTCCGACCTCCAGCGGATGTCCTTCCGGGCCTTCGTCGAGGTGGCTCAGAAGTAACCGCCTCTTGCACGCGCCCCCCGCCTCTGCTATCATTACCTTCGTTGGTGGGGGGCACGTGATTCGCGGTACCGCATCACCCCGCGCTGTCCCGTAGCAATCTCCATCGCCAACCCCATTCGGTGCCGGTGCCCGATACGGGTTGCGCCCATTCCCGGTCACCTCGTGGGGAGGTGTCTCTTCCTCCGTTTTGATCCCGGGCCTCACCGGCGCGACAGACAGAGACGCGGCGGACGATGCTCCTACCAGTAGAACTCAAGAGTCGGGAACGGACCGGCCCGCCCATGGCCGACCGCATCTACTCCTGGTTCAAGCGCAGCCTCGACATCCTGCTATCGTCGATCGGTCTGATCGTCATGGCTCCCGTGTTCGCCCTGCTCGCCGTCATCATCAAGATCGATAGCCGTGGTCCCGTGTTCTACGCGCAGGAGCGGATCGGCCTGAACCGGCGCCGCACGCATGGCAACACCGGCTCGCGCACGCAGGAGCGCCGGTGCCGGGACACGTTCGGCCGCCCCTTCAGGATCTACAAGCTGCGCACGATGATCGTGAACGCCGAGAAGGACACCGGTCCCGTCTGGGCAAAGGCGGGCGACAGCCGCGTCACGCGTGTGGGGAAGCTCCTCCGCAAGACGCGCCTCGACGAGTTCCCACAGCTCTGGAACGTGCTCCGCGGGGACATGAGCCTCGTCGGGCCCCGGCCGGAGCGCCCGAGCTTCGTGCTCTCGCTCGCGGAATCGCTTCCCGACTATCCAAAGCGCTGCTTCGCCCTCCCCGGCATCACGGGGCTCGCGCAGGTGAAGTCCCGGTACGACACGTCGGTCGAGACCGTGCACCGGAAGCTCCAGTACGACCTCTACTACGTGCGCCACGGGCGGCTGATGCTCGATCTGAAGATCATGGCCGCGACCCTCAAGGTGATGGCGCGCGGCGAGGGCGCGCACTAGAGCGCGACCGAGGCATCATCGCGAATCGACGGGGCCCGCCATCGCGGGCCTTTTGCTTGACCCCCGCGCGCTCGCGCTGGTAGCGTGCCGGCGGGTGAGAGCACCGACACGCCCCAGCCAGATCCAGCGTGCCGCCTACGAGCGGCTCTGGCGCCGCGCCGAGGAGATTCGCTCCCTGTGCGGCCTGCCGCCCCTACCTCCACACGAGCCGGGCGCTCCCGACAGCATGGATCCGCTGTCGCTCGGCCCCCTGGTCGAGATCCTCCTCAAGGACCTCGAGGGCAACTTCCGGCGCGAGCTCGCCACCCGCGTTCAGCTCGAAGGGCTCGCCGAGCTGATGACCTTCGCCACGGACGGGGCGGAGCCAGGCGAGTCCTACCGGACGCTCGTCAATTACCTGGCCCGCGCGCTCGACGAGTCCCGCCTGTGGCTCGGCGTCGTCGACGGCAATCCCCCCGCGTTCACGCTCTATCTGCCCGGCGATCCCGCCGTCGTGGACGTGCGCCCGGAGCGGGTGCACGTGCAGTGGCTCCAGCCGGACTGGCTCCGATGGATCGCTCTCGGGAAGGGAACCGCGCCGCTCTGGGTCGGTCCCACCGGCTCGCGCAAGGGAGGACCCTGGTTCCCGTCCGCAATCCGAGGGGAGCTGGCCGCCAACCGCGTCGCGGGTGACATGCCGGCCTGCCCGGGCTCTCTCTCGCCCGGACGGACGTGTGCGCTCTCGCGCGCGCCGCTCGAGGAGATGGCCGGCGGACACCGCACGTGCGGCCAGTGCGAGTTCGGACACATCGCCGGACTCCTCGGCTTCGAGGGGCAGGAAGTTCAGGAGCGGCGGGCCGCGCTCGACGCGATCGTTCCCTCGCTCGGACCCATTGTGGTGAACCTGGGCCTCAAGGAGGCGCTCGACTTCGAGGCGCGCTTCCGCGAGGAGGTCGTCGAGAACCTGCCGCTCGGCGTCGTTGCGCTCGATGCGCGAGGTCACGTTCTCACGTGGAATCGCGGAGCCGAGGAGATCGTCGGCCTCACGAGGGAGGAGGCGCTCGAGCAGCCGATCTCGCGCATCCTTCCGGAGCGCCCGTGGTACGACGCCCTCGTCCACAGCCTGGAAGAGGGCACGGAGGTCATCCGCGCCGAGCACGACGTCGTCCGTCCGGACGGCACCAGCATTCCCGCCGAGGTGTCCACGGCACCGCTGCGCGACGCGGAAGGGCGGATCCGGGGCGCGGTCGCCACGCTCATCGACGTGTCGAGCCTGCGGAGCATGGAGGAGCGGATCCGCCAGCTCGACCGGCTCGCCGCGCTCGGACGATTCGCGTCGAGCGTCGCGCACGAGATCCGGAACCCGCTCACCGGGATCGCCACCGGCGTGCAGTACCTGAGCCGTGGGTTCCCGCCCGGGGACGAGCGGAACGAGAGCGTGAACTTCATCCTTCGCGAGGTGGTGCGGCTCAACACCATCATCCAGGATCTGTTCACGGCCACCCGACCCCGGGACCTCAGGCTGGAGCCGATCGCGGTCCGGGACGTCGTCGCCCGGGCCCTCCGCGGGCTCAAGCCTGCCCCGGAGGATGCCGGGGTAACGATCGGCCTCGAAGGTGCCGATAAGTGGCCCACGGTCACGGCCGATGCCGACCAGCTCCAGCAGGTGCTCCTCAACCTGATCCAGAACGCGGTTCAGGCCACTCCGGCGGGGGGGACGGTCACGATCCGCGCCGGCGAGGACCGGAGCGGCTGGCGGATCGAGGTCGAGGACACGGGCGCGGGGATCGCGCCCGAGCATCAGCCTCGCATCTTCGATCCGTTCTACACGACGCGCCCCAGAGGCACGGGGCTCGGGCTGTTCGTGGCCCACGGCATCGTCGAGCGGCACCGGGGGGCGATCGAGGTCGAGAGTGAGCCGGGGAAGGGAACCCGGTTCCGGATCCGCCTCCCCCACCATCCTGCCTGAGGAACGGACGAGCGCATGACGAAGGCTTCGATCCTGATCATCGACGACGACGAGACGATCCGCTACTTCCTGCCTCGCGACCTCGAGGCCGAGGGCTTCCAGGTCCAGACGGCGGAGACGGGCCAGGCGGGTCTTCGCGCGCTCGAGCGCGAGCCGGTCGACCTGGTGCTCCTCGACATCCGCATGCCCGACCTCACCGGCATCGAGGTCCTTCAGCGCATCCGGGAGCAGTGGCCCGAGCAGATCGTCGTCATGCTCACCGGCGAGCCTGACCACGAGACCGCCGTGCAGGCGATGCGCCTGGGCGCGCGGGACTACCTCACGAAGGGGAAGCCGATCCGCGAGGAGCTGCTCCTCGTGCTCGACCGCGAGCTCTCGGCGCAGCGCCTCGGCCGCGAGGTGCAGCACCATCGCCGCGAGCGGAGCCAGAAGTTCTCCCGCGACTTCGTGCGAGGGGAGAGCGCAGCCATGCAGCGCGTCTACACCATCGTGGAGCAGGTCGCCGGGAGCGAGTCGACGAGCGTGCTGATCCAGGGGGAGAGCGGGACGGGCAAGGAGCTGATCGCCCACTGGGTGCACGACCTCTCCGCTCGACGCGACAAGCAGATGCTCGAGGTCAACTGCGCGGCGATCCCGCGCGAGCTGCTCGAGTCGGAGCTCTTCGGTCACGAGAAGGGGGCCTTCACGGACGCGCGGCAGCAGAAGCAGGGGCTGCTCGAGCTGGCGAACGGCGGCACGCTCTTCCTCGACGAGGTGGGCGAGATGAGCCTCACGATCCAGGTGAAGCTCCTCCGCGTGCTCGAGCGCATGACCTTCAAGCGCGTGGGCGGGACCAAGGACATCACCGTGAGCGTGCGCGTGATCTCGGCGACGAACCAGGACCTCGAGACCATGGTGCGCGAGCAGCGCTTCCGCGAGGACCTCTACTACAGGCTCAAGGTGGTGCCGATTCGCGTTCCCGCGCTCCGGGAGCGCCGCGAGGACATCCTGCCGCTCGCGCGCCACTTCCTGAATCAGTTCAACCGGGCGTTCTCGAAGAGCTTCCGGTCCATCGATCCCGAGGCGGAGCGGATCCTCCTCTCCTATGCCTGGCCCGGGAACATTCGCGAGCTTCGGAACCTGTTCGAGCGCATCGTTCTCCTGAACCACGGCGACTGCATCCAGGCGACCCACCTGAACGCCGCGATCGGACCGGCGCCCCCCAAGACGGACTCCGAGCTGAGCGCGCTTCGCCAGGTGGTCGAGACGGGGCACTTTCCCGAGGATGGCCTGGATCTGGAGGGGGCGCTCGGCGCCGTGGAGCGGGAGATCATCCAGCGCGCGTTCGATTGGACCCGTGGGAACCAGAGCCGGACCGCGACGCTTCTACAGATGAAGCGGGACAAGCTGCGCTACCGGATGAAGCTCTACGGGTTCCACGATGCCACGAGCGATCTCTCCTAGACGATTCGCCGCGACGGCCGCCCTGCTGCTCGGGGCGGCGGTGCTCCAGACTGGCTGCGGCTACACGGTCTCGAGTGTCCTGCCCGCGCACATCAAGACCATCGCGGTTCCCACGTTCGCCAACAACACGGTCGAGCACGCGCTCGCCGATGACGTCACGCAGTCCCTCATCAACGGCTTCCTGACGGACAAGCGACTCAAGCTCGAGCGCGAGCGGGATGCCGACTCGGTCCTGCGGGGCACCATCCTCGCCTATCGGAACCGCGTGTACGCCTACACCTCCCAGGAGGTCGCCACCCAGTACGAGATCCTCCTCGTGGCACAGGTCTCCTTCCGCGACGTCCAGAAGAACAAGGACGTCTGGAAAGAGGACGAGCTGACCGTCCGGACCACGTACAATGTCGTTCCCGTGGGCTCCGAACCGGCCCGCACGGAAGGCGACGGAAGGAGGGACGTGATCCAGAAGCTGACCGACCTCATCGTGAGCCGCACCATCCAGGGATGGTGACGCGTGGCGCCCCCTCGCTCGGGGCAGCCGACGCCGAGCGTCTCCTGGCCGGCCCCGCCGCGGCCATCCCTCCGCTCGTCCTGGCCGCCGGCCCCGAGGAATTCCTCCGCGACCGGCTCGTGGCCTCCTTCCGCGCCGGCGCCGCCGCCGATACCTCCGAGTTCCAACGGCTGGAAGGGGACGACCTCGAGGCCCAGACCCTGGCCGAGGCGCTCGCGTCGGTCTCTCTCTTCGCCGATGCGCGCCGGATCTGGATTCGCGAGGCAGCCAAGCTGGACAAGGGAGCCGAGGAGACGCTTCTCGCATGGGCGGCCGGAAGAGGGGAGGGAGTTCGGGTGCTCGTGACGACCGCGCGGGAGGTGGCCGACCTCAAGGTGCTCCAGTCCCTGGCCTCCCGGGCGACCGTCGTGACCCTGGCCCCGAGCCCCGCGGAGGCGAGGCGGTGGGCCGAGCGGCTCGTCGAGGAGGCCGGACTCAAGCTCCCGGCCGGTGCCCTCGACGCGCTCCTGACGCGCGCGACGAGCCTTCTCGCCTGGAGCCAGGAGGTCGCGAAGCTGAAGCTCCATGCCGGGCCGGACGGACGGCTCCCCGCGTCGGCCCTCGACACGCTGGCCGCGAGCCGCGGCGGCGCATCCGCGGAGCGCTGGGCGGCCGCGGTGCTGGCCGGCGACGGCGCCCGTGCGCGGGTGGAGGCGGCTGCGCTCGAGGCCGAAGGGGAGGGGGGCACCGCTTCGATCTGGGCCGTCGCGGAGCGCGCACTCGCCGCGCTCGATCCGTCCCCCTATGGGGGGTTCTACCGCCGGACCGCTCCCGGGCCCCCGATGGACCCCGCCGACGCGCGGCGCGCGCTCGACGTCGTGTATCGCGCCGATCGCGCTCTCAAGCGGGGCGAGCTGCGCGATGCGGAGCTGCGGGATTTCGTGGAGCGGGAGATCGCCGCTTCCCGTGGGTGACACCGTACGCGCGGCGACCAGCGGCGCGCCTCGCCCTCCCGCCGTCGTCCTCAACACGTACGCGACCGGGCTCGCGATCGCGCGGAACCTCTCCGCCCATGGCATCGAGGTCTACGGACTCGTAACCGGGCCCGACGACCCGGGCAGCTTCTCCCGCCATTGCCGTACCTTGCGCGCCCCGGATTCGCAACACGAGCCGGCGCCTTTGGTGTCCTTTCTCGTCGATCTTGCAACCAGGCTGACAGGCCGTCCCATCCTCTTTCCTACGCGCGACGCTGATATCCGCTTCCTCGAGCGAAACCGGGCCGCCCTGGATCCGCTCTACGTGATCCCGCAGCCCCCGGGGGATCGTCTGGATGTCATCATGAACAAGCATCGTCTCGCGGAAGCGGCCGTGGCCGCCGGGGTTCCGTCGCCTCGGACGGTCCGCGTCCGTTCGGGGGAGGAGATGCGGACGGCGGCTCCGCACTTCCACTATCCGGTCGTGGCGAAGGCCGTGTACGCGCAGGACTGGCGGCGCGCGGGCATCGCCGAAGCCGTGGCGCGGCGAAAGGCGGTCAAGATCGAATCGCTCGACGATCTCGTTGCGTTCTACGGGCGAATCGAGCCGCATCATCCCGATCTTCTCGTCCAGGAATGGATCGAAGGGGCGGACGACCAGTGCATGATCTTCGGAGCATACCGGGGACGTGACGATCGAATCCTCGGGTGGTTCGTCGCCCGGAAGAAGCTCCAATATCCTCCCGACTTCGGCCTCGGGTGTATCGTGCGCTTGGAACGGAACCCGGAGGTGGAGCGGCTCGGCCGGCGCCTGCTGGAAGCGCTCTCCTTCCAGGGCACCGCCGAGGTGGAATTCAAGCGGCACGCGCCGAGCGGGGAATACCGACTCATCGAGGTCAACCCCCGCCACTGGGATCAGCACGCGCTCGGCATGGCCTGTGGCGTCAACCTCGCCTGGGTCGCCTACCGGGACCTCTGCCTCGGCGATCCCATGGAGCCTGTGGCTCCCGATGGCGCCGGCGGCACCTGGATCAACGGCTCCGGCCTCCGCGGATCACTCGTCGAGGATCTGCGGCATGGCCGCATCCGGCCGTGGAAGGTCGCGGGGCTCTTCCGGCCGGGCACACGCTACGCGATCTGGGACGCGGGCGACCCCGGTCCCTTCCTCAAGCGCCGCGTCCGACCCGCTTAGCTATCCCCCTGCACCCATGCCGCTTACCAAGCTTCGCGGCTTTGCTGTATGCTGTTTTCTTCCCGCTGGTGCTGTACCACCCCATTCCGAGGGCATGAGGACGTGACGGACGCGCAGAACCCGCATGGAGCCGCCCCACCCTCCACTGAGGAACGCGGCCGCATCTATCCCTTCCGCGAGATGGAACGGCACGCTCGCGCGCTCTGGCGTGACGAACGCCTCTTCGAGATCGATGATCCGATGAATGCGGAGCGCCCCTTCTACTGCCTGAACATGTTCCCGTACCCCTCGGGAGACCTTCACGTGGGGCACGGCCGGAACTACATCCTCGGCGATGTGGTGACGCGCCTCAAGACGATGCAGGGCTATCGCGTGCTCACCCCGATGGGCTGGGATGCCTTCGGCCTGCCGGCCGAGAACGCCGCGATCGCCAACAAGATCCACCCCGCGATCTGGACGCGACGCAACATCGCGCGCATGAAGGAGCAGCTCATCTCCTGGGGGCTGGCCTACGACTGGAATCGCGAGATCGCGTCCTGCGATCCCGCGTACTACCGCTGGACGCAGTGGATCTTCCTCCAGCTCCACAAGCACGGACTCGCGTACCGCGCGAAGAGCGCCGTCAACTGGTGCCCGAAGGATCAGACCGTGCTCGCGAACGAGCAGGTGGTGGAGGGCCGCTGCGAGCGCTGCGGCACCGAGGTCACGACGCGCGAGCTGGAGCAGTGGTTCTTCAAGATCACGGCGTACGCCGAGCCGCTCCTGCGCGACCTCGAGGGCCTGACGCACTGGCCCGAGAAGGTGCGCGTGATGCAGCAGAACTGGATCGGACGGAGCGAGGGCGCCACGATCCGCTTCTCCCTGCGAGGCGGAGGAGAGCCGATCCAGGTCTTCACGACGCGGCCCGACACGCTCTACGGCGCGACGTTCCTCGTGCTCGCCGCCGAGCACCCGCGCGTGCGCGAGCTGGTGCGCGCGGGAACGCTGCCTCCCGCGGCCGCGGCGTTCGTGGAGCGTATCCGGCAGGCACGCATCGAGAATCGTTTCGCGGTCGAGACCGAGAAGGAAGGCTACCCGATGGGTCTCGAGGCCGTGCATCCGCTGACAGGGGCCCCGCTGCCGGTGTGGGTCGCCAACTACGTGCTCATGGAGTACGGAACAGGGGCCATCATGGCCGTCCCGGGACACGACCAACGGGACTTCGACTTCGCGAAGAAGTACGGCCTTCCGATCGTAGAGGTGATCCGGCCCGAGTCGGGCGCAGGCTATGACTCGACCGCTGCCTGGGAAGGGGAGGGCCGTCTAGTGAACTCCGGCCCTCTGGACGGCATGGCGAGCGGGGATGGGAAGCGCGCTGTGATCGCTGCCCTCAAGGAGCGCAAGGCGGGGGAGGCGAAGGTCCAGTATCGCCTCCGCGACTGGCTCATCTCCCGCCAGCGCTACTGGGGGGCGCCGATCCCGATGGTCACCTGCCCGACCTGCGGGATCCAGCCCGTTCCGGAGTCCGAGCTGCCGGTCCTGCTGCCCGATCAGGTCGAGTTCTCCCCGACGGGGGAGTCGCCGCTCCTCACGAACGAGGCCTTCCTGCGCACCCGCTGTCCCAAGTGCGCCGGCCCGGCGACGCGCGAGACGGACACGATGGACACGTTCGTCGATTCGAGCTGGTACTTCCTGCGATTTCTCAGTCCACGGCTGGAAACCGCCCCGTTTTCACGACAAGCGATCGACCGCTGGCTCCCGGTAGACCAGTACATCGGAGGCGTGGAGCACGCGATCCTGCACCTGCTCTACGCGCGGTTCATCGTGAAGGTGCTCCGGGATATGGGCCACATCGGGATCTCGGAGCCGTTCGCCCGCCTCTTCACGCAGGGGATGATCTGCAAGGACGGGCACAAGATGT
>JAEHDN010000008.1 GCA_016880395.1 Candidatus Eiseniibacteriota bacterium | reverse complement strand
GCTCGACCGCCACTGGGACGAGCTGGAACGCGAGCCCCTCCGCGCCCGGGAGCTGTCCTCCCTCATGACGGACCTCGAATTCCACACCTTGCGACGGCGATTCGCGGCCGAGCTGGACGAGGCGCCGGCGGCCGGCCCTGCCTCCGGCGGCGCACCTCCGCCGGATCCGGAGGGCACTCCGCCCACGGACCTCTTTCCCGAGACCCTGAGTCCGGCGCCTGGTCCGCCCCGCCGCGGACCGCGGGGCCCTGCGCCCGAGACGCGCCCCGTTCGCGCGTCGGACGTCGCCGTGCTCGAGCCTCCGCGCGAGCCGTTCGGCGCCTACGCCATCGTCCGGGACGCGGCAGGGCTCGAGGCGCTCGCCCGCGAGCTGGCGGAGACGTCCGGGCCGGTCGCCTTCGACACGGAGACCACCGGCTTCGATCCGCTCCGCGCCGATCTCGTGGGGATCTCCCTCGCGACCGCGCCGGGACGCGCGTTCTACCTCCCGATCGGACACAGCGAGGGGACCAAGCTCGATCCCGACCGGGTCCGCGAGGCGCTCCGCCCGTTCTTCGACTCCGCCGACGCCTGGCGCGTGGCCCAGAACGCGAAGTACGACTGGCACGTCCTCCACACGTTCGGGATCCCGGTCCGGGACGTCGCGTTCGACACGATGATCGCCGGATTCCTGGTGGATCCCGACCAGCCGAAGAACCTGGACGCGCTCTCCTGGACGCGGCTCGGCCTCAAGAAGATCACGACCGAATCGATCATCGGCACCGGTAGAGACCAGATCAGCATGGCGGCGGCGCCGGTCGAGCGCGTGGCCGAGTACTGCTGCGAGGACGCGGACGCGTGCCTCCGTCTCGTGCCGATCCTCACGCGCGAGCTGGAGGCTGCCGAGGCACTCCCGCTCTTCCGAGACGTGGAGATGCCGCTCGTGGGCGTGCTCACACGCATGGAGCGGGCCGGAGTGAAGGTGGACACCGGCGCCCTCCAGGCGATGGCCGCGGACATGGGCGCCCAGCTCGAGCGGCTGGACCACGAGATCCAGGAGGTGGCGGGGGTGCCTTTCAATGTCGCCTCGCCGCGCCAGGTCGCGGAGGTGCTCTTCGAGCGGCTGAAGCTCCCGCGGGGCAAGCGCACGAAGGAGGGCTACTCGACCGACGTCGAGGTGCTCGAGGCGCTCGCCGCGGTCCACCCGCTGCCGAAGCTCCTCCTCGCGCACCGGCAGATCCAGAAGCTGAAGAGCGGCTATGTCGACGCCCTGCCGCGTCTCGCCCACCGGGACACGGGACGGTTGCACGCGACCTTCCACCAGACCGTCGCGTCGACCGGGCGACTGAGCGCGAGCGATCCCAACCTCCAGAACCTCCCGATCCGCACCGAAGAGGGAAGCGCGATCCGAAGGGCCTTCATCGCCGAAGGAGAGCGGGGACTCTTCGCTTCCTTCGACTACTCCCAGATCGAGCTCCGGCTGCTCGCTCACTTCTCGCACGATCCGGTCCTGACCGAGGCCTTCCGGACCGGCGAGGACGTGCACGCCACGACGGCGGCGAAGCTCTTCGGCGTGCCTCCCGATCAGGTCACCTCCGCGCAGCGCGCGCAGGCGAAGATCGTGAACTTCGGGATCCTCTACGGCATGGGTCCGGTCCGGCTCGCGCGTGAGCTCAATCTCTCGCGCCCCCTCGCCGCCGCGTTCATCGAGGAGTACAAGCGGACCCTAGCGGGCGTCGCGGATTACATCGAGCGGACCCTCGCACAGGCGCGCCGCACCGGGTACGCGGAGACGATCCTGAAGCGCCGGCGTCCCTTCCCGAATCTCCGGGCCGAGGGGGCTCGCCGCGCGGAGGCGGAGCGGGCCGCGGTCAACATGCCGATCCAAGGCTCCGCCGCGGACCTCATCAAGATCGCCATGGTCCGGATCGACGCGCTCCTGGCGGAGAAGCGCTGCCGCACGCGGCTCATCCTGCAGGTGCACGACGAGCTCCTCTTCGAGACCGACGACGAGGAAATCGCCGAGCTGGGACCGGTGATCCGCCAGGTGATGGAGCACGCGATCCCGCTCCGCGTGCCGCTCGTCGTCCACGAGGGGCAGGGCCGGAACTGGGCGGACGCGCACCCATGATGGGTTTCGAGCTTGACCCTCGCGCGCGCGCGCCCATAGGTTGATCGGATGGTCCGGATCGGCGTCACGGGGGCGATGGCTTCCGGAAAGTCCACGGTGGCGCGGCGGTTCCGGGACCACGGCGCCGAGCTGGTCGACGGCGATCAGCTCGGGTGGGAAGTGCTCCGTCTACCCGAGGTGAGGGCCGCGATCGGCCAGGCGTTCGGCGCGGATGTGATCGATCGCCAGGGCGAGGTGGACCGGGTCCGGCTGGGCCGCGTCGTGTTCGCGGACCCGGACGCGATGGCGCGGCTCAACGCGATCGTGCAGCCGAAGCTGCTCGCCCGCGTGCGGTCGGCGCTGGACGATGCGGGGAGCGGCGTGCGCGTGCTGGATGCCGCCATGCTCACGACTTGGCGGCTCGAGCCCGAGCTGGACGGCGTCGTGGAGGTGGTGGCCCCCGAGGAGACGCGCTCGCGACGGCTCCGCGCGGCGAGGGCCTTCACGGACGCGGAGTCGCGCGGGCGCATCGCGGGCCAGAAGCTCCCGCCGGTTCGCGGCGCGCGGCGGCACTGGATGGTGGAGAACGCGGGCGATCGCGCAGCGCTCGTCGCGCGCGCGGATGCGGTGTGGGAGGAAATCCAAAGCCTCGCGGGGGCCGGCTCGTCGGGGCCGCCAGCCTGAGGGAAGGGAGCATCGATGGACTGGAGCGCCACACGAAAGCGGCTCGAGGATGGACGCCAGATCCTGGCGCAGCTCGGGAGCTTTCTTTGACGTCGATCATCGCGAATCGCGGGCCCGGGAGCTCGAGGAGCGGATGGCCGCGCCCGGCTTCTGGGACGACGCCGAGGCGGCGCAGAAGACGCTTGCCGAGCTGAAGTCGCTGCGGCGGGTCACCGAGCCCTATCGCGAGCTGACCCGCGAGGTGGACGACGCCGAGGGCATGGCGGCGCTCCTCGCCGAGGAGCCCGACGAGAGCATCGCGAGCGAGCTGGAGGAGCAGTCGAAGCGGCTCCTCCCGCGCATCCAGGATCTGGAGATCCGGAGCCTCCTCTCCGAGGAGAGCGATGCCCACGGGGCGATCCTCACCATCCATCCCGGCGC
The DNA here is from genome assembly GCA_016880395.1 of Candidatus Eiseniibacteriota bacterium. Lineage (GTDB taxonomy): Bacteria > Eisenbacteria > RBG-16-71-46 > SZUA-252 > SZUA-252 > WS-9. The sequence continues at coordinate 5,182 of JAEHDN010000008.1, read as the reverse complement.
CGGCGGCACCGAGTCGCAGGACTGGGCCGAGATGCTCCTTCGCATGTACCTTCGCTACGTCGAGCGTCGCGGCTGGAGCGCGCAGGTGCTCGACCGCCAGGCGGGAGACGAGGCGGGCATCAAGGACGCGACGATCCAGATCGACGGCGATCTCGCCTACGGGTATCTGAAGGCGGAGCGGGGGGTGCACCGGCTGGTGCGCATCTCCCCCTACGACGCCCAGAAGCGCCGCCACACCTCGTTCGCGTCGGTCTTCATCTACCCGCAGGCCGGCGACGACGCCAAGGTCGAGATCAAGGATGGCGATCTCCGGATCGACACCTATCGTGCGAGCGGTGCGGGGGGACAGCACGTGAACAAGACCGAGTCCGCGGTGCGGATCACGCACCTGCCGACCGGCCTCGTCGTCCAGTGTCAGAGCGAGCGGTCGCAGCACCGGAACCGGGACGCGGCGCTCAAGGTTCTCACCGCGCGGCTCTACGCCTTGCGGATCGAAGAGGACAAGGAGAAGCGGGACTCGCTCGGCGGCGGCAAGAAGGACATCGCTTGGGGGAACCAGATTCGCTCGTACGTCTTTCAGCCCTACACGCAGGTCAAGGACCATCGCACCGACATCGTCGTCACGGACGTGCAGGCGGTGATGGACGGCGACCTCGATCCATTCATCGACGCCTACCTCCGACTGAAGGAGCGCCCGTGAACCCGCAGATCTTCCGCGAGTACGACATCCGGGGCATTGCTGAACGAGACCTGACCGACGACGTCGCGCGCGCCGTGGGGCGCGCGTTCGGGCAGATCATGGTGGAACGCGGCAAGCGCCGCGTCGCCGTGGGCCGGGACGTCCGGCTCTCCTCGCCGCGCATCCGGGCGGCGGTCGTCGAGGGACTCCGCGACCAGGGGGCGTCGGTCGTGGACGTGGGCCAGGTGCCGACCCCCGCGCTCTACTTCGCCGTGCTCCACCTGAAGGCGGACGCGGGCGTGATGATCACCGGCAGCCACAATCCGATCGAGTACAACGGCATCAAGCTCTCCGAGGGGACCCAGTCGCTCCACGGGCCAGAGATCCAGGAGGTCGGTCGCCGTGCCGCTTCCGCCGGCGTGATCGCCGGGCGTGGCACGGTGGAGGAGGTCTCGATCGACGAGCCGTACATGGCGGACCTCGTCGGGCGGATCCGCCTGAGCAAGCCGCTCCGTGTCGTCTGCGATCCGGGGAACGGCGCCGCGAGCATCCTCGGCCCGCGCTTCCTCCGCGCGATCGGCTGCGAGGTCGACGCGATCTTCGCCGAGCCGGACGGAAACTTCCCGAACCACCTGCCCGATCCGACCGTGCCGGAGCTGATGCAGTCTCTCTGCGACCGCGTGCGCGCGACCAAGGCCGATCTCGGAATCGGATTCGACGGAGACGCCGACCGCGTGGGCGCGGTGGACGAGAACGGGCGGCTCCTCTTCGGAGACGAGCTGCTCGGCCTCTACGCCGCGGACGTGCTGGCCAGGAAGCCGGGCGGGACGGTGGTCTTCGAGGTGAAGTGCTCCCAGGGCCTTGTCGACTGGGTGCGGATGAAGGGGGGAAATCCGATCATGTGGAAGGCGGGCCATTCCCTCATCAAGGCGAAGATGCGCGAGACCGGGGCCCCGCTCGGCGGCGAGATGTCGGGGCACATGTTCTTCGCGGACGAGTTCTATGGGTACGACGACGCCCTCTACGGCGCGGGCCGTCTCCTCCGCCTGCTGGCGGCGTCGGGCCGTCCGCTTTCGGCCCTCGTCCGCGACCTGCCACAGTCGCAGTACGTCGCAACCCCCGAGATCCGACTCGATTGCACGGACGCGGCCAAATTTGCTATCGTCGACTCCGTACGCGAGCACTACCGGTCCCGGTACGACGTCCTCGATGTGGATGGCGCCCGGGTCCAGTTCGGGGACGGCTGGGGGCTCATTCGTGCATCGAATACCCAGCCGGTGCTGGTGGTCCGGTTCGAGGCGAAGTCGCGCGAGCGGCTGCAGGAAATCGCGCGCGACGTTTTCGACACGCTGGCCCGGTTCCCCGAGGTGACGATCCCCGCGCTCACCGTCTGAGCGCCGCCGTCTCGCGCCACGCCGGAAAGGGTGATCGCTCGTTTGCCGTTGCGTCCCGGCGTCCTACCGCTCGTCCTGATCGCCTGGCTGGTCGCGGCCGGCCCGGCGCGCGCCCAGGACGAATTCCTCGTCAACGACGATCGCGTGGACCGCAACCAGTGGGCTCCGGCCATTGCATGCGGAGCCTCGGGGTCCCTGGTCGTGGTCTGGATGGACGGCCGCAACACCTTCAACGGCGCCGTCGACTTCGACACCTACACGATGACGATCCACGATCCCCAGGGGATCGGTTCCTCGCTCAACCGGCGCCTCAATGACGACGGTCCCGGCGCCAACCAGAGCTTCCCGGACGTGGCCGCGAGCCCCTCCGGGACCTTCTTCTGCGTCTGGGAGGACGGGCGCGCGGCCAATCGCGACATCTACGGAACGGCTCTCGACTCGAGCGGTCTGCGCGTCACGCCGAATCTCCGGTTGAACGACGACGCCGGGTTCTCCGATCAATCGCACACGGCGGTCGCGGCCGTGGGCTCGGACCGGTACCTCGTCGTGTGGGGGGATAAGCGCCAGGCCCAGGGGGAGATCTTCGGCGTGTACGTGACCGCGTCCGGCGCCCCGATCGGACCCAACTTCAAGATCTCGGTCGATCCCGTCCAGGGGGGAAGCTTCCAAGGCGAGCCGGACCTCGCGGCCCGGCCGGACGGTTCGGTACTGGTCGCGTGGGTCGATGGCCGCGCCGGCGGCACGGTGATCGGCGCGACGAAGGACATCTACGCCCAGCGGCTCAACGCGCAGGGGCAGGTGGTCGGCGGCAACTTCAAGATCAACGACACCACGGGGACGCAGCACGACGAGTCTGTCTGCGTCGCGGCCGACGCGGCGGGATACGTCGTCGGCTGGATCGACCGCCGCGACGCTCCGGCCGATGCGGGGGATGTGTACGCCCAGAGGATCGATCCGTCGGGTGGAGCGGTGGGTGGCAATGTGCGGGTGAACGACGATCCCTCCGGCCGCGACCAGCGCGCGGTTCGCGCGCTGGCCACGCCCGGGGCGGCGTATCTGCTGTGGGAAGACTACCGCGGCAACCTGGGCCTCGACGCGAACGTCATGGCGGCCGCCGTTCCCTTCGACGATTCCGCAACGGGGGCAAACTTCCGTGTGAACGCGTCCATCCCCGCGCGGCAGGGAACTCCAGACGCCGTGTGGGACGGGCGCGACGGCATCGTCGCGGTGTGGGAGGACGGGCGGAACGGGTCGCCCGACGTCTACGCGCTCTCGCTCCTGCCCGACGGCACGCGGCGGAACTCGGAGACTCAGCTCAACGACGATGCTGCGCCGGGCGATCAACGCCGGCCCCGCGTCGGCCGCGGGTCGGGGCAGTTCCTCGCGACCTGGATCGACTGGCGGACCGGGACCGGCGATCTCTACGGCCAGTGGATCACAGCATCCGGAGGGAGGTCCGGGGCGAACCATCTCATCGCCCACGACGACGGCGTCAACCGGCCCGTGACCGCGGCGTCGGTGGTCACGGCGCCGGGGCCGGCGCTCGTCGCGGCGCAGCTCGCGCGCGATGCCGACGCGGGAGAGATCCGAGGCTTTCTCTACGTCGCGACGGGGAGCCCTCCTGCGTCGACCTTCTGGATCTCCGACCAGCTCGCGAGCGCGCAGTCGGTGCCGGTGGTCACGTCCGACGAAGCCTCCTTCGCCGTGGCGTGGCTCGACGCGCGCTCGGGAACACCCCAGCCCTACGGACAGCGTCTGACGCTCGCGGGCGCGCGCGTCGGTGACAACCATTCGCTGCTCGCGTCACCGCCCGCACTGCCGATCGCGGCGCTGGATCTCGACCGGGATCCGCTCGGTGGCTACTGGCTCGCGTACGCCGTCGACGGAACACAGCCCGGCCTCTGGATCGTTCATCTCGACCAGACCCTGACCCAGGATCGCGGCCCGTTCGAGGTCGGCGCCGGACAAACCGGCGGGCGCTCCGATCCGCGTCTCGGGGTCGGCTCCGACGGGCGCATCGAGGTGGTCTGGATCGGCACCGAGCCCGCGGGGCTCGCGCGCGTCTACTACCAGAGCTTCCACACGTCGGGCGCGGCGCTCACGCCGCCCGTCCGGATCGACTCCGATCACGATGGGCCCATGGTGGCGCCGGCGATCGCCGTGACGGGAGGCCAGTCCGTCGTTGCCTGGGAGGCGAAGCGCGACGGGAACTGGAGTCCCTGGATGCAGGCCTTCCAGGGCGGCGTCACCCCCTCGACGGCGGTGCTGCGGGTGGACCAGGACGTGCTGGGCGCGGACCAGCTCGATCCCAGCCTCGGTCTCGACGGCGCAGGGCGGCTGGTCGTTCTGTGGAGCGATGCGCGCGCGAGCTCGAGCGGGACGGACATCGTGGGCCGGGTCTTCGCGATCACCCCCACGGACGTGACCGAGCCGCCCGACCCGCCGCCCACGCCGGAGCCGATGCCGCCTCCGGCCGCGTTCCGCATCGGTCCCGCGTCGCCGAACCCATTCTCCGGATCGCTCGCAATCCCCGTCGAGCGCCCGGGGGCGCCGGGAGGCCGTCTCCGCGTCCGAGTGGTCAACGTGCGCGGGGAATCGGTCGCGACGCTGTACGATGGAGCCTGGGGATCCGAGCGCACGGTCGTCCGCTGGGACGGGCGGGACGCTCGATCGAGACCGGCCGGCAGCGGGGTCTACTGGATCGTCGCCGAATCGGGAGGGGAGCGCCGTGCGGTGCGCGTCATCCAGCTTCGGTAAGGCGAGCCTGCGCGCCGCGGGCTTCACGGCTGCGCTCGCGTCGACGCTCGCCCTGAGTGCCGAGTCCAGCCTCGCCGGCCCGACCGGTCGAGCTCCGACGGGCGGCTCGGCTGCGGGAGCTCCCTCGGCGCAAGGTGAGGCCGGATGGAGCCGGGAGCCCCTCCACGCGATCTCGAGGCCACGCGGCGTTCGCGTGGTGGAGGGATCCTCCGGCGATGCGCAGGCCACGGTCGATGCTCTGGAGCGCGCAGGCTACCATGTCGACGTCGCGGTCCTTCCCTCGACCTTCTTCGTCCGTCCAGGTGCGTCGCACGCCCCCCTCCCGGCCGGACTCGCGGACGTCACGCCCGCG
>JAEHDN010000065.1 GCA_016880395.1 Candidatus Eiseniibacteriota bacterium | reverse complement strand
CCACGCGCCCCTTCTCGAGACGAAGGCGCACGTTCGTGACCTCGCGCCCGCGATAGACGGCGGGGTAGGTGTAGCGGACGCGTCCTTCCACCGATCCCTCGACGGGGCTCGTGAACACCTCGCCATCGGGCATGTTCGCGCGACCGTCGCAGTTGATGAAGGGGCGCCCTTCGATGCTCAGCCTGAGATCGGTGTCGGGCCCGGTGACGTGGACCTCCTTCTTGCCCGCGAGCCAGTCCACGAGCCGCTGCTGCCACGTGGAGAAGCGCTTCCAGTAGCCGATCGGATCGCTCAGATCGGGGAGGCAGGCGCCGTAGACCAGATCCTCGAACTCGCCCAACCCCATCTCCGCGTCCTGTGCGGTCGCATTCGTCGGGAAGAGCGTTCCGACCCAATGCAGCTCCTTCGCGGAATGGCGCCGCATGAAGATGCGCGTGATCTCGCCCATGGCCCGCTGATTCAGTGCCATCTTGGCCGGAGGGACGTTGCTGAGCGCCTTGGTGTTGGCGGAGCCCATGACCGCGATCAGGCCGTCGTAGGTCTCCGTCACCATCCGGTAGGGCGGGGCCACATGCTGGAGCTGCTCGTCGGATGCATGGCGGTAGAAGATCTCCTCCATGCCCGGAATCATGGCGAGCACGAACGGGTGCGCGCCCGCCTGGAGCAGCGACGCGTAGAGCGACCGGATCAGGGGCTCGGCGAGAGTGCTCCCCTGGATGGCGATCTTCTGCCCCGGCTTGGCGGCAATGGAGTAGTTGACGAGTAGATCGGCCAGCTTGTCGATGCGCGGGTCGGCCATGGCCGCACAAGCTACACCACGCGGAGGGGATGGTACAGTGCCCGTGTGAACGAGCCCGTGACGCGCCCGGATGACGGGCCCGGCCTGCCGGAAGGCCTCCGGGACCGAGTTCTGCGTCGCCTGGGCTTGACCCGGACCCCTTCGCCGGACGCCGAGGGTCTCGGCGAGCTCTACCGTGCCTGGTGCTCGCGCGTGTCCTTCGACAACGTGCGCAAGGTGATCGCCCTGGCGGACGGCCGGGAGCTGCCCGGACGCGGCGCCGAGGATTTCTTCGAGGCGTGGCTCGAGCGGGGGGCAGGGGGGACCTGCTGGCCGGGCAGCAACGCGCTCTACGAGCTGCTGCGGAGTCTCGGCTTCGATGTGAGCCGCGGTGTGGGGTCCATGCGGGACTCGGGGGCACTCAATCACGCGACCAACCGGGTCCGCCTCGACGGCCGGACCTGGCTTGTCGACAGCTCGATGCTCACGATGGTTCCACTGCGCCTCTCGAGCGAGATCCACATCGGCTCGGATCTCTTCGGCGCCGAGGTGGAGCCGGAGGCGGGAAGTCACGTGATCTGGGTGGACTTCCCGCCTCAACCGAGCCCGATTCCATGCCGGCTCCAGCCGGAGCCGATCTCTCACTCGTTCCACCTCGAATCGTACGAGCGCTCGCGGGAGAAGAGCGCCTTCAACCGGCGCCTCTACGCGCGTCGCAACCACCCCGGCGAAAAGCGGGTCGTGGTCGGGAACAAGCGAGTGTCCAAGACCGCGAGCGGGATGGATGTGCGCGAGCTCACGCGCGAGGAGCTGTGCCTTGCGCTCCGGGACGAGATTGGTATTCACGAGAGCCTGATCGAGGAGTGGGTCGGCTGCGGCGGCCTGGACCTCGCCTTCGAAGAGCCGCCGCCTCCGCCTCCGGTCGAGCGCAAGCCTCCCTCGCAGCGCCGGTAGTCTCTCCTCGGCCGTCAGTCTCCTGCCAAATTGTCTGGCGCGCCCGCATTCCCGCCGGGCGCCCCGTGCTACAATCCTCCGTGGGCATGTCATCGAGACCCAGGCAGGGCGCCCGCAAATCGCCTCCCAAGCCATCTCCCAAGTCTGCGCACCCGCATCCGCCCCCCCCGGAGCGACTCGGCGGATGGGCAGCCGCGGCCGCACTCGCCCTGCCGGCGGCGCTCGCGTTCCTCCTCTCCTTCCGGATGTTCTCGCTCACCTACCTGTACGACGATTTCGACTTCCTGGGCCGCGCGATGGCGTTCCGGTGGAGGGATCTGCTGCCGGACGCGGGAACACTCTACTGGCGTCCGCTGTCTCGGGAAGGGTACTTCGGTCTCCTCGCACTCGACCCCGCGCAACCCCTCTGGGGCCACCTCGGGAACGCCCTCCTGTTGATCGTCTCGGTGCTCCTGGTCGCTTCGTTGGCTAGAAAGGTCGCGGGAGCAACGGCCGGGCTGATCGCCGGGGTTCTCTTTGCCTCGCTCGGGCCGATTCCCACGCTCATCGGCTGGGTGAGCTGCTCGCAGGACGCGTTCGCCATCGTCCTGGTGCTGGCCGCACTCCACTTCATGATCGAGAATCGTCTGGCGCTCGCGGTCGGGGCGACGGGGCTCGCGCTCCTCTCCAAGGAGACATCGCTCGCGTTCGTGCCCGCGCTCGTGCTGATCCGCCCGCTCCTCGACCGGAAGCCGTATCGCTGGCGGACCAGCCTGATCGCCTTCGGCGCGCTCGTGGCAGCCTGGGGCGCCGTTCACCCTGGCATCCACGTGCTGATCGCGAGGCGGTTCGAAAGCGCGGGCTCCACGCTGGGCTCGCTGACCCTATCGGGCGCGGATCGCTGGGGATCGATGGCGCGGGGTCTCGCGACGCTGGCGAACCTGCCCGTGGTCGCCCCGGCCACGATGTGGCCGTCGGAGCTGACCCGGCTCTGCGTGGCGGCCGCGGTGCTCGCGGGCGGAGGCGTCTGGTTGCTGTATCGGCAGGGGCGCGCGATCGGGAACGCGTCGCCGTTCAGGGTCTCGATCCTCGGAGCCCTACTGACCCTCCCGGTCATTCTCCTGATCTCGCTGCTCGTGAAGCGGTGGCAGCCGTACTACCTCGTGCTGGCCGCGATCGGCTCCTCGATCGTGGGAGGGTACTTCGCGGCGAAGCTCCCCCGATTCGCCGTGGCCTTGCTCGTCGTGGGCTTCGTCGTACTTGGCGTGTGGTACCGCGGCACGGATCTCGGATCGGGCATCCCCACCGAGCGGAACATGCGCCCGCCCTCGGACCGCCTCAAGATCGTGGAGGCTGGGTTTCACAAGCTCTTCCCTTCCATGAGCGGCCCGACGAACGTCTATCTCTCCACCCAGACCCCCGACACGCGCGATGTACCGTTCCACCTGATCCGTTTCCAGGTTCTGCGCGCGTGGTACCGGAACACGGCGATCGAGACCATCCACGCCGAGCGGAGACGGCCCAACACGTCCGCGGAGAGGCTGGTCTGGATCTCGGCGGATCTGCGTGTCCACCGCATCGATCTCCGGACGCTCGAAGCGACGTCCAGCGAGGGTCCCGCCGACTCGCTGGGGTATGCCGCAACGCTTCGCGCCTACGCGCAGGGACTCGCCGCATCCGGGGAGTCGCGTCGAGGGGAGGAGATCCTGCTCGGGCTGAAGGAGGGGGACGAGTGGTATGCGGCGTTCGACCGGCGGCTCGCGGCGGCGCTGATGCTCGCGGATGGCCGCAAGGCCGAGGCCGAGGCCATCCTTCGCGACACGCCTTCGTTCCAGCGGCAGGACGCGATCGCCGCAGCATCCGAGCTGCTCGCCAATCCTCCTCGCCGGAACCTGGACGCATCCGTGCTCGCCGCGATGGGTCTGTCGCCCGAGGATCCTGAGACCATGCGTGAGATGATGCGCGGGTTCGCGGTGCGCAAGTACCCCGACGCCACGATTCGCTTCGCGCGGCGGCTGCTCCAGGCGAAGCCGGGGGATCCGGAGGCGGAGGCGGTGATCCGGATGCT
>JAEHDN010000064.1 GCA_016880395.1 Candidatus Eiseniibacteriota bacterium | reverse complement strand
TCCAGGAAGTGGAGAAGGTCCGGAAGGACGTGCGCGTCGTGAACCTGAGCCTGCTCAACACGCCGTGGTACATCGCGCAGCTCCGGGATCAGGAGCCCAAGGTGCCGATCAGCTTCACCAACGCGCAGCTCGCCGTGATGGGTCCCTACCAGGATCCGCAGACAGGGAACATCATCTGGGTGAAGGATCTCGCGGTGAAGGACATCATCAAGACGAACCAGTGGCGCCGCCCGCTGTATCTGGCGGTCACGGTCCCCGACCAGATGGGGCTCGAGAAGCAGCTCAGTCTCGAGGGGCTCGTTTTCCGGGTCGATCCGAAGGAGACCCAGAAGGTCGTGGACCTCGACAAGACGATGCAGAATCTCTACTCGGTGTTCCAATACGGCGGCCTCCTCGATCGGAACCGGGCGTACGACACCACGGTGTACAAGGACGAGAACGCGTACCGTCTCGTGCAGAACTACACGGCGGCGCACGTGCAGGCCGCCTACCAGCTCCAGCTCGCGAAGCGGAACGAGGAGGCGGTGAAGGTCCTCGAGGACGCGGTGAAGATCTCGCCCGACTTCCCCGGGCTGCTCGAGTACCTGGGGAAGATGTACGAGGACACAGGGCACCCGGACCGCGCCGAGCGGATCTACCTCCAGGGCGTGCTGCGTTTCCCGACGCAGCCCGAGTACCACTATCACCTCGGCATCCTCTACTACCAGAGCGGCCGCGTGGAGCCGGGAATCGCGGAGCTGCGGCGCGCGGCGGAGCTCAACCAGCAGTACTTCGACTGGTTCAGCGCGCTCTTCACCGCGCTCTGGCAGACCGGGCGCCGGGCCGAGGCGGTGGACGTGCTCCGGACCTGGGCGCGCGCGCATCCCGAGGACGCGCAGGGCGCGGGCTATCTCAGGATGTACGAGGAATCGCTCCGCGTGCTGGGGTCGAGGCCCGCCCCGGGCGACCACATGGCGCCATCCCGCGGATGACCGGCCGCGTTCTCGTCACCGGAGCCGCGGGCTTCATCGGCTCCACGCTCGTCGAGTCGCTCCTCGCCTCGGGGGCGGACGTGGTCGGCGTGGACGCGTTCACGGACTACTATCCCACGTCGCGAAAGCGCGCGAACCTCGCCGCGGTGACCGGGCATCCTCGCTTCCGCCTCGTCGAGGCCGATCTCCGGAGCCACCCGATCGAGCCGCTGCTCGACGGCGTGGACGGCGTCGTGCACCTGGCCGCGCTCCCGGGCGTGCGCTCGAGCTGGGGAGAGCGTTTCCGCGCCTACGCCGAGCACAACGTCGTCGCGACCCAGCGACTGCTCGAGGCCGTGCGGTTGGTCCCGGTCCGGCGCGTCGTGGCGGCCTCCAGCTCGTCCGTCTACGGCCTGCCCACTCGCTTTCCCACGCCCGAGGAGGAGTCGCCGCGGCCGGTCTCGCCCTACGGCGTGACCAAGCTGGCGGGGGAAGCCCTGCTCCATGCGTACTGGGCGAGCTATCGGCTGCCGGTCGTGGGCCTCCGCTACTTCACCGTGTACGGACCCCGGCAGCGGCCGGACATGGGGATCCACGCCTTCTTCGAGGCGGCGCGGGCGGGAACGCCGGTGACCGTCTACGGAACGGGAGACCAGACGCGCGATTTCACGTTCGTCGACGACGCGGTTGCGGGCACGATCGCGGCGCTCACGCAGCCTGCCATGCCGGGGCTGACGTACAATGTCGGCGGCGGCCACCGGATCTCGCTCAACGATCTCCTGACGCGCATCGAGCTCGTCACGGGGCGCCATCTCGAGCGGAAGCTCGTGACCGCGCCGCCGGGCGACCCGCACGACACGTCGGCCGACGTGACGCGCGCGCGGCGCGACCTCGGCTACGCGCCGAAGACCGACCTGACGGAGGGATTGAGGCGCCAATGGGAGTGGCAGCGGACGTCGTGACCCAGGAGGCACGGCAGGAGGCGGGGCGGGATCCGGACATCACGGTCCTGATCCCGGTCTACAACGAGGCTCCGAACATCGAGCCGCTCATCCGGAAGCTCGTCCAGGATCTCGCGCCGCTCGGGCGCACGTACGAGATCCTGGTGCTGGACGACGGGTCGACGGATGGCACCTTTGACGAGGTGCGGTCGCTCCGTCCCTCGACGCCCGGGCTCCGGGGCATTCGCTTCCGCCGAAATTTCGGAAAGTCGGCCGTCCTCTCGATCGGCTTCCGCGAGGCCCGTGGGCGCTCGGTCGTGACCATGGACGGGGATCTCCAGGACGACTCGGCCGAGATCCCGCGCCTGCTCGAGAAGCTCGACGAGGGCTACGATCTCGTGTCGGGATGGAAGCAGAATCGCCGCGATCCGATCTCGAAGACGGTCCCCTCGAAGCTCTTCAACGCCGTGACGGCCGCCGTGAGCGGCGTGTCGCTCCACGACATGAACTGCGGGCTCAAGGCGTACCGGCGGGAGGTCGTGCGCTCGGTGCGGCTGCGAGGCGAGCTCCACCGATTCATCCCGGTGCTCGCGCACAACGCCGGATTCAGCGTCACCGAGGTGCGCACCGTGCACCACCCGCGGCTCCACGGTACGTCGAAGTTCGGGATGTCGCGCTTCCTGAACGGATTCCTGGACCTGATGGCGGTCCAGTTCATGGCCACGAGCAGCACCCGCCCGCTCCATCTCTTCGGGCGGCTGGGCGTGTTGTTCGCGCTGATCGGCACCGTCGTTACGATCGCCACCACGTGGCCGTGGTTCCTCGGCCACGGGCTCCACATCCGGCCCGCGCTCCTCTTCGGGCTCGTGCTCGTCATCATGGGCATCCAGTTCCTCTCGCTCGGCTTCCTCGGGGAGCTGATCGCCGGGACGAGGGCGGAAGAGCCTCGGTACGAGATCCGCGAGAGGGTCTAGGGCGCCGCGCGGCGGGGCGTGGCGGGGGCGGGGGCCGGTGAGGCCGGGCCCGTGAAGGTCGCCCTGCTCGGGCCCACCTATCCGCATCGCGGGGGCATCGCCCACTACACGACGCTCCTCGCCCGCGCGTTCACGTCGGCGCACGATACCCACCTCGTCTCGTTCCGACGCCTCTATCCGTCGCTCCTCTTCCCGGGGACCACGCAGCTCGACCGGAGCGGCGACGCGATCGAGCCGCCGGTTCCGCCGGAGCCGCTGCTCGACAGCATGAACCCGATCACGTGGCTCGGCGCGGGGCGCCGTATCCGCGACCTCGCGCCGGACCTCCTCGTCGTGACCTGGTGGCATCCCTTCTTCGGGCCCTCGTTGGGCACGGCCGCGCGCGTGGCGCGCCGGGGCCCGCGGCCGAAGAGGATCTTTCTCTGCCACAACGTGGAGCCACACGAAGGGACGCCGCTCGATCGCGCGCTCGCGGGCTACGGGCTCGGCGCGGCCGATGGATTCCTCGTCCACGCGCGCGCCGAAGCCGACCGTCTCGCTCCCCGGGCGCACGGACGCCCCGTGCGCGTCCATCCTCATCCGTCGTACGAGGTGTTCCACCGCGGCGCCCCGTCGCGCGAGCAGGCCCGCGCGGCGATCGGCGCGACCGGCCGGGTCCTCCTCTTCTTCGGCTACGTGCGCCCGTACAAGGGGCTCGCCGATCTGCTCGATGCGGCGCGGCTCGCCCGCCCGGACGCGTGGGATCGGCTCTACGTGGTGGGGGAGTTCTACGAGCCGAGGTCGCGCTACGCGCGGTGGCTCGACGATTCCGCGCTCCGGGAGAAGATCACGGTCGTGGACCGCTACGTGGCCAATGAGGAGGTCGGGACCTACATGGCGGCGGCCGATGTGGTGGTGCTCCCGTACCGCTCCGCCACCGGGTCGGGGATCGCGCAGGTCGCCTTCGGCGCCGGCGTCCCGGTGATCGCCACGCGCACGGGTGGGCTCGAAGACGTGGTGGAGGACGGGGTGTCGGGACTCCTGGTCCAGCCCGAGGCGCCGGACCAGCTCGCGCGCGCGATCGAGCGATTCTTCGACGAGAAGCTCGGGCCCGCGCTCGCGGCCGGCGTCGCGCGCGCCCGCGCGAGGTTCACGTGGGAAGCGCTGGTCGAGGCGCTCGTACGTCTCGCGGCGGAATGTCCGTGAGCGCGATCCCGCGCGAGGTCGCCCCGGTCTGGGCGGTGGTCCTCGCGTTCAACGAGTGGGCAGCCACGCGCGAATGCCTGATCTCGCTCCGCGCCCTCGATCCCGCGCCGGGCCGAGTCCTCCTCGTCGACAACGGCTCGACGGACGGAACGCCCGATCGCGTCCGGGCCGAGTTCCCGGAGGTGGAGGTGCTCGCGCTGGGGGAAAACCGCTGGTTCGCCGGCGGCGTGAACGCGGGCCTCGAGCGCGCGCTCGAGCGGGGCGCGGGCTCCGTGCTTCTTCTCAACAACGACCTCGTGCTCGAGCGCGGCGCCCTCGGGCATCTGGCGCGGGCGCTCGCGGACGACCCCTCGCGCGGCGCGGTGAGCCCGAAGCTCTACTTCTGGGATCCGCCCGACCGGATCTGGTTCGCGGGAGGGATCGTGACCAAGGGGTTCGGACTCGTTCGCCACCGCGGCGTCCATCGGAAGGAGGGCGCCTTCCCCGACGGACCGCGCGCGATCGACTATGTCTCCGGCGCGGCCGTGCTCCTCTCCCGCCGCGCTCTCGAGACCGTGGGACTCTTCGATCCCGATTACGTGATCTACGTCGAGGACGTGGACTGGTCGGCGCGCGCGCGGAAGGCCGGATTCACGCTCTGGTACGAGCCGGCCGCGCGCGGTTGGCATCACGTCTCCGCGACGAGCGGCGGGGGACTGACTCCCCTCAAGGCCTACTTCCGCCTGCGGAGCGGCGCGCTCTACCTCACGCGCCATGCGCGGGCGTGGGAGCGGCCCCTCGCGTGGATGGCGTACGGACTCTGGACCTCGTACCTCCTCGGTCGAGCGATGGCCGTTCCGGACTTGGCGTCGTCGCGCGCGCTCGTCCTTGGCTACACGGACTTCACGACGATCCTGTTCGGCGGGCGAGCGCCCGATCGTACGCCCGAAGCGTTCGCTCGGCCGCCGCGTCCGGGCAGAAGCGCGCCACGCGCGCCCGGCCCCGCTCCGCGAGCGGGGCGAGCTCCTCCGGCTTCGCCGCCGCGCGCGCGAGCGCCTGGGCGAGGGCCGCCGCGTTCCCGGCGGGGACCAGGATCCCCGCGTCCCCGAGCACCTCGGGCGGCGATCCCGCGTCGCACGCGATCGCAGGCACGCCCGAAGCCATCGCCATGAGGAGCGGCAGACCGAAGCCCTCGTAACGGCTCGGGTAGAGGAAGAGCGTCGCTCCAGCGAAGAGCCCTGGCAGGTCCCGCGCGTCGACGTAGCCGGGAAAGCGAGCCCGCACGCCGAGCCGCTCCGCCTCGGCGCGGAGCGCGAGCCCCGTCGCGTTCATGCCGCCCGTCAGGATGAGATCCGGCGCGCGCGAGGGATCGGGGAAGGAGAGTGCCATGGCCTGGAGGAGCGTGGCGATGCCCTTGCGCGGATCGAAGCCGCCGACATAGAGCCAGTAGGGCCGCCCCTCGTTCCATCGCGCGCGCGGCTCGGGCGCCGCCTCCGGCGGGAGCGGCCGGTACCACCGCGGGAGCGCGTTCGGTATGACCTCGATCTTGCCCGCGGTGGCGGGAAGGATCCGCTCCAGGTCGCGCCGGCTGGCCTCGCTCACGGCGAGGACCACGGCGGCAGCGCTCGTGGAGGCGCGGAGCGCGCGTCGGTAGAGCCAGCGATGGAGCGGCGCGGGCCGGGGCCAGGGAACGGCCTCGGGCAGAAGCCACGGGATCGCGTCGTGCACCGTGAGCGCCGACGGGAACGGGAGTCCGCGCGGCACACCGTGGTTCCACGTCGCGTGGAAGAGGTCGGGGGAAGGTTCGAGGCGCCGGAGCGCGCGCGGCAGCGCGGCCGCTTCCCATCGGATTCGTCCCTCGGCGCCCGGTTCCTCGACGACCGGGATGGGGCGTGGCAGCCGGCCGGTGGGGATCGGGCGATGCGTGATGCCGACGAAACGAACGCCTCGCCCCTCCAGCTCCTCGACGATGCCGGAGACGACGACGCCCACGCCGGTCACCTCGGCCAGCGACAAGGGCCTCAGGTCGATCGCCACCCGGATTTCGCGCGCCACGGGCGGCACGCTACGGGAGCCGCCCCGGGCGGTCAACGAGAGCCCGCATCCTGCGGCTTGACTTCGCCTTGCGCGGGCCCGTAGGCTGTTCCGGTGCGCGACCACGGAGGCTCACGTGCGTCCCGGCTGGGACGTCGTCTGGCTGAGTGACATTCCGTGGGCCGGCCTCTGGCAGCGCCCCCAGCAGCTCGCCACGCGGTTTCCCGATGACGCGCGCATCCTCTTCGTGGAGCCCTGGACGCTGGGGCATCGCGCCGCGGCCCGCCCCGTTCCGGTTGCGGACCGAATCCAGCGCGTCTCGTTTCCGTTCCTTCCGCTCCATGCCCGCTCGCTTCGCCTGCGGGGGCTCGCCTACCGGCTCGGCGGCTCCGGCGCCGCGACGGCGACGCTCGTCGCGATGCAGCGCGCATGGATCGGAACCCTGGGCCGCTTCTTCCGGCCCGGAGCGAAGCGGCTCACCTTGGTGGAGAACTTCATGGCCTATCCGACGCTTCGCTCCTGGCGCCCCGATCGTGTGGTGTACGACATGATCGACGCGCCGCTCCACTTCGCCCCGGTGCCGCCGCGACTCGTGCCCGCGTGGGAAGCGCTCCTCCGCGAGGCCGACCGAGTGGTCGTGACCTCGGGCCCGCTCGAGTCGCTCGCGAGAAACGGCGGCGCGCGGCGCATCGCGCGCGTGGGGAACGGCGTCGAGGCCCGGCGCTTCGCCGAGGCCGCGGAGCATCCGGCCTCGCTCCCCGGAACCGCCGGCGCGCCGGTTCTCGGCTACGTCGGATCACTCCACGCGTGGCTCGACGTGCCGCTGGTCGGCGCGCTCGCGCGGCGGTTTCCCGACGCCCGCGTCGTGCTCGTCGGGCCCGCGCATCCCGACACCGCGGGCGCCATCGCGCGCGAGGCGGCCACGGCGCCGAACCTGCACTGGATGGGCCCGCGGCCGTACGCGGAGATCCCGGCCATCGTGGCCGCGTTCCGCGTGGGGCTGATCCCGTTCCGCCGCACGCCCCTCACGGAGGCGGTGAATCCAGTGAAGCTCTACGAGTACGCGGCCGCGGGGATCCCCTGCGTCACGACACGGTTCAGCGACGAGGTGGATGCGTGGGGGAGCGCGACGCTCGTCGCCGAGACGCACGCGCAGTTCCTCGACGCCGTCGCCACGCGGCTCGCCGGGTCGCCCGACCGCGCGGCACTCCACGCGTTCGCGGAAGCGCACGACTGGGACGTGATCGCGCGGCGGTTCACCTCGGTCGTGCTGGAAGACGCCGTATGAGCGGGCCGACGCGGCGCAGGACTGGTTCTGCCTCGACGACGGGTCGCGGAGGGGCGGCTCGCGCGGGCGGTCCCGGGCGGGGGGCCCCGCTCCTCCCCACGGACGGGTCGGACCTGCGCGCACTCTGGGCGTACGCGCTCCTCGCCGGGCTCGTGCTCCTCTTCTTCTATCCGATCACCTTCGGCAAGGTGTTCGTCTCGCCTGACTCGGTCGCCCCCGCGGGCTTCGCGAAGGTCGCTGACCAGGCGCTCAAGGCGCGCCACTACTACCCGCTCTGGAATCCGTTCCATTTCCTGGGCATGCCGAGCTTCGGCAGCCTCGCGTTCGTCCCCTACGCGTACCCGCCCGATCCGATCTTTGGGATTCTGAACGAGCGGCTCGGCTTTCCGGACCTCACGTGGCTCCTCGCCCACTACCTCCTGCTCGGCTTCGCGATGTTCGCGCTCCTGCGGGGCCTCGGCGCCGGGCGGGGACCCTCGATCCTCGGCGCCATCACGCTCGCCCTGACGCCGAACCTCGTGGCCGTGGGCGCGTTCGGCCACGGCAGCCAGATCATGACCGCGGCGTATCTGCCGCTCCTCGTCCTTCTCTTCGACCGGTTCGCGCGGCGAGGGTCCTGGCTCGCGCTCGCCGGATTCGCGGTAGCCGCGGCCTTCCAGCTCCTGCGCGGGCACGTGCAGATCGTCTTCTACTCGTGGCTCGCGCTCGGCCTCTACGCGCTCTTCCTGGCCGTGGACGCGTTCCGCTCCGGGCGGCGTGGCGAGGGGATCCGCGCCATCGCCGGGCTCGCGGGCGGGCTCGCCCTCGCCTTCGGCCTGAGCGCGTTCCTCTACCTGCCCGTGCACGAGTACTCCAAGCTCTCGACGCGCGGGGGCGGCGAGGGAGGGGGAGCCGGCCTCGCGTACGCGACCTCCTGGTCCTTCCATCCCCGCGAGATCCTGACCTTCGTGCTCCCCGGCTTCTTCGGATTCGGCGGGCCGACCTACTGGGGCAGCATGCCGTTCACCGACTACCCGAACTACATGGGGATCGTGCCGCTCGTGCTCGCGCTGTACGGCGCGGCGCGCACGCGCGGACGGACGAGGACCTATCTGATCGTGCTCGCCGTGGTCGCGCTCCTCGTCTCCTTCGGCAAGCACTTCCAGCCGCTCTACGCGCTCCTCTATTACCATCTCCCGTTCTTCAACAAGTTCCGCGTCCCGGTGATGGTCCTCGTGCTCGTCCAGTTCGCCGTGGCGGCGCTCGCGGCGCTCGGGCTCGATGCCGCGCTCCGGCCCGAGGGACGCGCGGGCGGCAAGCGCGGCGACGCGGGAAGCCCCTGGATGCGCGGCGCGCTCCTCGCGCTCGCGGGCGGCTTCGCGCTCCTCGTGCTCCTGAACGCGGTGGGGCCGGCCTACCGGAACGCGGCGATTCGCTCGCGGCCGGGATTCGACGAGGCGCGGGCCCGCGCCGCGCTCGACATCGCCTCGACGGACGCGCTCAAGGGAGGGATCCTGCTCGCGGCCGCGCTCGCGGTCATCGCGCTCGCGCGACGGGGGCGGCTCTCGCGAAGCGCCGCGGCGATCCTCGTCGTCCTGATCACGGCCGCCGACCTCTGGGCCGTGGATCGCAGGATCATCGATCCACAGGTGGGGAGCCCGGTCGAGTACGACGCCAACTTCCAGGAGACGCCGGAGATCACGTTCCTCCGCTCGGACAGCACGCAGTTCCGCGTCTTCCCGCTCCAGTGGAATGACAGCCGGCTCGCCGCCTTCGGCATCGCGTCGGTGCTCGGCTATCATCCGGCGAAGCCTTTCCTCTACCAGTCCTTCGTCGACACGGTCGGCATCCAGTCCTTCGCCACGCTCCGGCTCCTCAACGTGAAGTACGTGCTCGCGGACGGCTACTTCCCGCCGGGGACCGCGGACGCCGTGTTGCGGCACGACGGCGAGGTGAAGGTGTACGAGATCCTGAACCCGCTCCCGCGCGCGTCGATGATCCACGCGGTGCATCCGGTCCGGGACGAAGCCGTCGCCCTCGCGGTCATGAGGACCGGTGGGTTCGACCCGCACGAGAGCGTGCTCTGGAGCGCCTCCTCGCCTCCCCCCATGGCCGAGCGTCCGGCGGTGCCCGACTCGGTCCGCACGCTGCGTTATGACTTCAATGACATCGAGTACATGGTCTCCACGGCCGCCCCCGGCGTGTTCCTGACGGTGGAGGAGTACGATCCGGACTGGAAGGCGTTCGTGGACGGACGTCCCGTGCCCATCGCGCGCGTGAACTACCTGATGCGCGGCGTGGCCCTCCCCGCGGGCGTCCACCGGGTGCGCTACGCGTACGAGCCGCGCGCGCTCGCGGAGGGGATCCGGATCTCGATCGCGTCCTCGGTGATCGTGGTCCTCATCGGGCTCTGGGGGCTCCGCCAGCTCCTCGCGGAGCGCCGGCGTCTGGCCGTGCCGCCCGCGGCGGTCGGTGGCTCCTCGCCTCCGGCTCCCGAAGGCGCTGC
This sequence comes from Candidatus Eiseniibacteriota bacterium, assembly GCA_016880395.1. Classification (GTDB taxonomy): domain Bacteria; phylum Eisenbacteria; class RBG-16-71-46; order SZUA-252; family SZUA-252; genus WS-9. Next base: position 2,575 of record JAEHDN010000064.1, on the reverse strand, counting down.
ATGAAGGCGCTCATCATCGTTCCCACGTACAACGAGCGGGAGAACCTCGAGGAGCTGGTCATGCGGATCTTCGGCCAGGGGCTCCCGACCGAGATCCTGATCGTGGACGACAACTCCCCCGACGGCACCGGGGCCCTCGCCGACGAGATGGCCGCCCGCGACCGCCGCGTTCACGTCATGCACCGGCCGGGCAAGATGGGCCTCGGCTCGGCCTACGTGGCCGGGTTCCGGTGGGCGCTCGCCCGGGACTACGAGGCGGTCTTCGAGATGGACGCGGACTTCAGCCACAACCCGGACAGCCTGGGGGATTTCCTCCGCGAGCTGGAGACGGCCGACCTGGTGCTGGGCTCCCGATACCTGTACGGGGTGACCGTGGTGAACTGGCCCCTTTCCCGGCTCATCCTCTCCTACATGGCCAACCTGTACAGCCGGGTCATCACCGGGATGCCCGTGAAGGACCTGACCGGGGGGTTCAAGTGTTTCCGTAGGCAGGTGCTCGAGGCCATCGACCTGGACCGGGTGCGGTCGGACGGGTACGCCTTCCAGATCGAGATCAACTTCAAAGCCTGGAGGAAGGGATTCCGGATCTGCGAGATTCCGATTCTCTTCGTCGACCGCCGCGCCGGCGTGTCGAAGATGTCCCGCCGGATCGTCCGCGAGGCCGCCTGGATGGTCTGGCGCCTGCGCCTGCTGGACCTCCTCGGCGCCCTCTAGCGGGAGGCGCCCTGGGCCTCTCGCTCGTCATCGTCCACTACCGAACCCGCGAGGCGCTCGCCCGGTTGCTCGAGTCCCTCCACGAGGCGCGCCCGACGCCGCTCCGGGAGATCGTCATCGTGAACAACTCGGGGGAGTCCCTCGACGACCTCGCGCGCGGATCCGGATATCCCACCCGGGTGCTCGCGCCGGGCTCGAACCTCGGCTACGCGCGCGGCGTGAACGAGGGGATCCGCGCGACGTCCGAGGAGAACGTGCTCCTCCTCAACCCGGACGTGCGGATCCTCCCGGGCTCGATCGAGGCGCTCGAGCGCGCGGCCGTGGAGCATCCCCGCGCGGGCATCCTGGCGCCGAAGCTCCTGCACGCGGACGGGACGCTCCAGCTCTCGGCGCGTCGGTTCTACACGTGGCGGACGCTCCTCCTGCGCCGCCTGCCTCTGCCGGGCGTGGCGCCGCGGAGCCGCACGGTCCGCGATCATCTGATGGAGGACTGGGACCACGGGGACACGCGCCCCGTCGACTGGGTGCTCGGCGCCGCGATGTACGTCCGGCGGAGCGCCATGCGCGACGTGGGCCTGATGGACGAGCGGTACTTCCTCTACTTCGAAGACGTCGACTGGTGCCAGCGGATGTGGCGCCACGGCTACGAGGTGGTCTACTGTGCGGATGCACACATGGTGCACGAGTACGCGAGGGCGAGCGCTCAGATGCGCCCGCGCTCGGTCCGGGCCCACGCGGCCGGGCTCCTTCGATTCACCGAGAAGTGGAGCGCGATCCTGTTCGCCATGAGCCAGCACCGCCGCCGCATGATGCAGCTGACCACGCTCGCCTGCGACTCCCTCGCCGCGGTCGCGGCATGCGTGGTTGCGTACGCGATCCGGAGCGCTCTCGATCCCTACTTCGACCGCCCCGTGTTCCCGCCGGCCAGCTACGCGGGGCTCCTCTACTTCACCGTGGGCGTCACCGTCGCGGCGCTCGCGATGAACGGGCTCTACCGGCGCACCGTCTTCACGGACCGGATCGAGCGCGCATTCCTCCTGGGGCAGTCCGTGGTGCAGGCGGTCCTCCTCCTCATGGCGGCCACGTTCCTCTTCCAGATGCCGCGCTACTCGCGGTTCCTCGTCCTGCTCGTGGGTCCGCTCCTCTTCCTGTTCCTCTACGTGGTCCGCGGCGCCCTCGCCCGCGTGGCCGCCGGTGCGCGCGCCCAGGGCTTCGCGTTCCGCCGGGTGCTCCTGCTGGGATCGGGAGCGGAGGTGGAGCGCGCCCGCGCCGCGCTCGAGGGCTCGCGCCGGGAGGGCTTCGAGCCGCTCCACGCCCGCGCCCGCTCGGGCGACGACGAGTCCCCCGAAGCCGCGGCCGTCCGGATCCGCACGCTCGTCGAGAGCGAGCGCATCCAGATCGTGTGCCTCGTCCCCGAGCCCGATGAGGTTCCGTACCTCCTCGCCATGGGCGCGGCGCTCCGCGATTCCGGGGCGGCGCTTTGGTGGGCGGGATCGGTGGCGCATCTGGCCGCGGCCGCCGGAGAATCGAGGCGGCTCGGCCCGCTCGACGCCGTGCTCCTCCACGCGCCGAGCCGCGGACTCTCGCTCCGGGCGCGGAAGCGCGCGAGCGATCTCTTCCTCTCCTTCGTCGTCGCGCCATGGCGCTGGGGACGGATCCGCTCCTATCTCGAGGAGCGCGGGGAGGGGCTCGGCGCCGGAGAGGCGTGGCGGCAGGTGGTGTCGGGCGCGCGGAGCTGGGTGGGCCGGAGCGCCTACGAGGCGGACCGGTGGACCGGCGTGCCGGCATGGGCCCGGCTCGCGCTCGAGTCGCTCCGCCCGGGCGTCGTCTCGCCCGCGAACGGCGCAGGGTCGGACCGGCG
>JAEHDN010000063.1 GCA_016880395.1 Candidatus Eiseniibacteriota bacterium | reverse complement strand
GCCCCGAACAGGGTGAGGGCGAGACCCCCGGCGAGACCGGCGCGGCCCTGCTTGTGTCCGTGGGGGTTGAGAACGAGACCGAGGGGGACGCACCCATGGCCGAAGGCCGCGACGATGGGCCAGGGGCTCGGCACCGGGTCGTGGGAATGATGCTCGGCAGCGAACGCCATGCGTCTCCTCCGAATCGGGACGGACCGAAAGTCGGCGGCCATGATGCCCCGGAACGGAGCCACCCGCAAGCGTTTTCCCGTTCGCCGGACCGGCGCGCGGGATGGCCGCGCCGCGGCGCTCCCGGCTAGTGCACCCGCAGATCGACGACGGCCTTGGGCGCCGTGATGTCGGTGGCCTGGATGATCGCCAGGTTGGAGAAGCGGCTCCAGTTGGGGACCTCGTCGCAGGCGCGGATCATGGCGTAGTAGCGGAGGCCCGACACCAGCCCGAGCACCCGCACCGAGTCGGGCTGGCCCGGCGCCGCGGGCACCTTCGACCACAGGTTCACCATGGTCGCCGCGTTCCACCATCCGAGCGTGTCGGTTCCGGCGATGTTGTTCGTGCTGTAACGGAGATCGTACCGCATGGCGCGACCGTTCAGGCCGTCGTCCCCGGGGGCGGTCCATCGGAGCAGGACGTAATCCTCGACCTGTTCGGTGTCGGCACGACTGGATCGGCAGGGCACGGAGAGGATCGAGGTGACGGCGGCGGCTGCGGCGACCGCGGCGAGCATGCGGCGGCTCGTTCGCGTGAGCGACATGGCTCCTCCAGGGATGTCGGGCACGGATGCTGAGGATGCCGCCGGGGGAGGCGGGTACCGTTGCTGGACGCAGCTTTCGTGCCGAGTCGCTGGGCGCGACGCCGGCGCGCGCAAGTCGCGCGTCATCGGAGCGCTACGAATCGAATCGATCGCGATTGGATCGAGATGTGTACGTGCGCGTTCGTCGGCCGAACCGTTCCGGCCGAGCGGCCGACGCGATCAGTGCGTCGTTCGCGTGGGCTCGAGCACGCTCGCCGCGGCAGGCGCGTGCGCGGGAGCGGGGGTCTCCTGGGACACCGATGTCTCGGCATCTCTCTCGGGCAAGGCGGCTTCCTCGACGCGCGTGTACCGGGCGAGGAGGCGATACACGACCGGGACGAGGAGGAGCGTCAGGAAGGTCGAGAAGAGCAACCCTCCCACGACGGCGATGCCCAGCGGCCGCCGCGACTCCGCGCCGGCCCCGATCCCGATGGCGAGCGGCAGCACGCCGAAGATCGTCGCGAGCGAGGTCATGAGAATGGGCCGGAGCCGGATCTCGGCCGCTCGGATCACGGCCTCCGTGCGGTCCTGGCCGCGCGCGCGAAGCTGGTTCGCGTACTCCACGATCAGGATCGAGTTCTTCGTCACCAGCCCGATCAGCATGATGAGCCCGATCTGGGAGAAGATGTTCATGCTCTGGCCGAAGATGAAGAGCGAGATCAAGGCTCCGACCACGGCGAGCGGCACGGAGAGAAGGATCGTGAGCGGGTGGATGAAGCTCTCGAACTGCGCCGCGAGCACGAGGTAGATGAAGACCACCGCGAGGAGGAAGAGCAGGTAGAGGCTGTTGCTCGACTCCCGGTACTCCTTCGACTGGCCCGCGAACTCGTGCTTCACACCGCCCGGCAGGGCCGTGTTCGCGATCCGGTCCATGTCGTCCAGCGCCTTCCCGAGGCTCACCCCCGGGACGAGGTTGGCCGTGATCGTGGCCGAGCGCTGGCGGTTGTAGTGGTTCAGCTCCTTCGGCGCCACCGTCTCCTTGACCTGGATCACGCTCGCGAGCTGGACCAGTCCGTTCGCGCCGCGGAGGTAGATCCCCTCGATCGCCTCGGGCGTGGCGCGCGCGGTCGGCCGGAGCTGCGCAATGACGTCGTACTGCTTCGTGCCCCGCTTGAACTCCGAGATCGCCTTGCCGCCGAGGAGAGTCTCGAGGGTGCTCCCGATATCCGTCACCGACACTCCAAGCTGCGCAGCCCGGTCGCGGTCGATCGTGATGTCGAGCTGCGGCGTGTTGAGCCGGAGGTCCGTGTCCATGTTCACCAGATAGCCGAGCTTCTGCCCTTCCGCCATCATGGCGCCGACTGCCTGCCCCAGCGTCTGGTAGTCCTCCGCCTGCAGCACGTACTCGACCGGCGACGAGGAGAACTGGCCTCCCAGGGAGGGCGGGTTGATCACGAACGCGAGCACGCCCGGGATCGAGATGAGCTGCGGGAAGAGCTGCTGCACGATCTCCTGCTGGGATCGGGCCCGGTACAACGGGATCTGGACCATGGGCAGGATCGGGAGCGGCGTCTTGATCCACGACTTCGGGCGCTCGTCGATACGCTTGAGCCGGAGGAACAGGAAGCCGTTCGTGACGCGGCCGGGACCGCCGAAGCCGAGTCCGGTCGCCGTGAAGAGCCCGGCCCGCTCGGGAAGGGGCAGGAGCACCCCCTCCACCTGCCGCATGTAGCGGTCCGTGTACGCGAGCGTCGACCCTTCGGGCGCGATCACGATGCCGAACGCGACGCCGCGGTCCTCGGTCGGCGAGAGCTCCTTCCGCATGAAGAAGAAGCAGGCGCCGCTCACGAGGACGAACACGAACGCCACGCTGATGACGCGCCACGGCTTCTGGATCGCGCCGCGCAGCAGCCGGTCGTACACCCGGTCCAGCCAGGCGAAGAAGGCGTCGAACGAGCGGGAGGCCCAGCTCGTGCCCTCCCCGTGGAGCGGCCGCAGCATGCGCGACGTGAGCATCGGGGTGAGCGTGAGTGCGACGAAGCCGGAGATCAGGACCGCGACCGCGACCGTGATGCCGAACTCGTTGAAGAGCCGCCCCACCGACCCCTGGAGGAAGGCCACCGGGATGAACACGGCGACCAGCGAGATCGTGGTCGCGAGGATCGCGAAGCCGATCTCGTTCGCGCCATCGAAGGCCGCCTTGAGGCGCGACTTCCCCATCTCCATGTGCCGGTAGACGTTCTCCAGCACGACGATGGCGTCGTCCACCACGAGCCCGATCGCGAGCACCAGGGCGAGGAGGGTGAGGATGTTGATCGTGAAGCCGAGGAGATAGGCCACCGCGAGCGCGCCCACGATGGACACGGGAATCGCGACCGACGGGATCAGGGTCGCGCGGAAGCTCTTCAGGAAGAGGAGGATCACGAGCACGACCAGGCACATCGCGATGATGATCGTGTGCGACACCTCGTCGATCGAATCCTGGATGAAGGTCGACGAGTCGTATGCGATGTCGAGCTTCATCCCCTCGGGAATGAGCTTCCGGAGCTCGGGGAGCGCGTTCCGGACGCTGGCCGCCACCTCGACGGTGCTCGAGGTCTTCTGCTTGACGATGCCGAGCCCGATCGCCTGTTGCCCGTTCCAGCGGGCCACGCTCCGCTCGTCCTCGGGCCCGACCTGGACCTCGGCGATGTCGCTCAGCCGGACGATGTCCGGACCACGCTGCGCGACGATGATGGCTCCGAACTCGTCGGCGGTGGTCAGCTCGCCCCGGGTCCGGACCGCGAACTCGCGCCCGATCCCCTCCACGCGCCCGCCCGGGATCTCAGCGTTCTCGGCTCGGACCGCGCGCTCCACGTCCTGCGCGGTGACGTTCCGGTTGGCCATGCGCTGCGCGTCGAGCCACACGCGCATGGCGTACCGGCGCTCACCGCCGATGAAGACCGAGCCCACGCCGGGAATGCGCTGGATGCGTTCCTTCAGCGTGAGGTCGCCGACCTCGGTCAGCTCGAGTCCGTTGTGGCGGTCGCTCGAAAGGGCGATCCAGAAGATCGGCTGCGCGTTGACGTCCACCTTGGCGACGATCGGGTCGTCGGCCTCGTCCGGGAGCTGGCCGCGGACGCGGGACACGCGGTCGCGCACGTCGTTGGCTGCCTCCTCCACGTTGCGCGACAGCTCGAACTCGATCGTGATGACCGAGCCCTGCTCGCGGCTCGAGGAGTCGATCGTCTTGATGCCCTCGATGGTCGCGAACTGCTCCTCCAGGATGTCCGTGATCTCCGTCTCGATCACGCTCGGGCTCGCGCCTCGGTAGAACGTCGTCACCGAGACGATCGGCGGGTCGATGTCGGGGTACTCGCGGACCGGGAGCCGCGTGAAAGCGATCACCCCGAACAGGATGATCGCGAGGCTCATGACCGTCGCGAAGACGGGGCGCTGGATGGAGAGCTCGCTCAGCTTCATGGTGCTAGCGTCCCGCCTTTCCGGACGCGGCCGGCTTGCCCGCGGCGTCGTTCTTGGGGTCCGGCTTCGCCGGAGCCGCTGCGGCCGGCGGCGCTCCGCCCGGCGCGCCGCCACCGCCGGCCGTCGCGTCCGCGTGCGAGTCGACCGGGATCACCCGGGCCTTGTCGAAGAGCTTCTGGTGCCCGGCGCGCACGATGCGCATGCCGGGCTCCAGTCCCTGGACCACCTCGACCACGTCGGCGAGTCGGGTTCCGAGCTGCACCGCCGTCCGCGCGACCGTGCTGTCGCTCCCCACCACGTAGACGTAGGTCTGATTTCCCTCGGCGAAGACCGCCTCGTTCGGGATGGTGAGCGCGTTCATGCGCTCGCTCAGCACGGCCGAGACGTTCGCGGACATCCCGGGCCGGAACTTGCCGCCGGGATTGCGCACGCGGGCAATCACCTGCGCGCTCCGCGTGCCCGGATCGAGGACCGGGTCGACCACGTCGATCCGGCCGGCCAGCTCCGTGTTCGGGTAGGCGGGCGTCGTCACGGTGACCGGGGAGCCCCGCTCCAGCTTCGAGAGATACCGCTCGGGGGCGGAGAAGATCACCTTCAGCTCGGCGATCTGCGCGAGATCGGTGATCGGCGTGCCGGCCCGGAGATACGCGCCGGGGCTCACGCGCTTCGATCCGACCACGCCGGAGAAAGGCGCCACGATCCGCGTCTTCGAGAGCCTCGTCCGAGCGAGCGCCAGGTTAGCCTCCGCGACCTTGAGCGCCGCGGCGGCGTCGTCCAGGTCCTGCGCTGATCCCGCCTTCTGCTCGACCACTTCCTTCACGCGATCGTAGGTGGACTTGGTCTGATCCCGTGTCGCCGCGGCCCGATCCACCTCGGCCTTGAGCTGCGCGTCGTCCAGCCGCGCGAGGAGCGTCCCGCGCGCGACCGGCTGGCCCTCGCGGAACGGCAGGCTCGTGACGGCGGCATCGATCTCGGAGACGACGGTAATGGCCTCGCCGGCCTCGACGCTGCCGACCGCCTCGAAGCGATCGAACACCCGCTCGCGGGAGACGACCGAGGTCTCGGCGGGCATCGGAGGCATGCTGAAGCCGCCACCCTTCGGGCCTCCCTTGGTGCAGCCGGCGGCGACAAGGATCAGAACGAGAGCGGGCGCGGCCAGGGCGCGCGGCCCGAGGGTTGTGCGGTTCGTCATGGCCGGGTGTTCCCCCCTGTGGACGTGGACGCGGGATAGGCACCCGACGTCAGGAAGCGGAGCGCGGCAGCGGCCTTGGCCGTCCGCACGAGCGCCTGCGAATAGCGCTGCTGGGCCGTCGCGAGATCGGCGCCGAGCCGCACCAGCTCGAACGCCGTGGTGCGGCCGCTGTTGTACTGGAGGACGCCGATGCGCACCTGCTCGCGCGAGGCAGCGACGCCCTGGCTCGCGACCTCGAACCGCCGGGCCGCGCGGACGAGCGCGCGATGCGCGGTCCGGACGTCCTCGGTCAGGGTGCGACGCGCCTCTTCGAGATCCTGTCGCGCGCGCTCGGTCTCACCGCGAAGCCGCTGGTGCTCGCCGCGTCCCTCGCGAAGGAAGATCGGAACCGAGAGGCTCACCCCGGCGCTCCAGGTCGGAAAGTCGCGCTGGAACACGTCCGAGAACGCCTCGTCCATCTTGCCGCTCACCGGCACCGGCTCGGCTCCCGGGATGAAGGTCACGTCCTGCGGCGTCCCGGCGAGCCCCGTGCCGCCGATCGAGCCGAGAAGGTCGAGCCGGGGATACTTGTTCCAGGCGGCGCCCTTCTCGCGCGCTAGGGCGGCGGAGAGGTCCTGTTCACTGGCCCTGATGGCGAGGTTCTGTGCCAGCGCGTGCTCCACCGCCGTCTCCTCCGGCTCGATCGGGAACGAGGACGGTGGATCGTCGACGGCGCGGAACCGCGGGAGGTTCTTCGGCCGGCGGCCGATCAGGGACGCCAGGGTGTCCGAGATCCGGTCCAGCTCCTCCTCGCGGTCGAGAAGGGATTGCTCCTGCTCCGCGAGGAAGACATGGGCGGTCGCGACGTCGTTCGGCCCGACGAGACCCGAGCGCGCGCGCAGCTCCGCCTGGGTCGCGAGCGCGACGGCCTGATCGCGGATCAGGCGCTGGACGGCGAGATCGCGCGCCGAGGCGTGGAGGTCCCAGTAGACCTGCTCGACGAGCGTCTGCACCTGCAGCACCACGTCGTCGTAGCGGGCCTGCGCGGCCTTCTCCTCGCGCCCCGTCGCGGTCGCCTCGCTCGAGGTGCCGGGACCGAATCCGCGGAGAAGCGGCTGCCGGAGGGACAGACGCCCCTCCGCGTCATACGATGGATTCACCGTGGCGAAGGTCGAGTTGGTCTCCGTTCGGAGCGCGTCCATCGACGCCTCGAGCTGGGTTCCGATGGGCAGGAGCACGCGGAGCCCGCCGGTGCCATAGGTGGTCCGGGTCGACACGACGTCGTTCAGCTCGAACGGCGACGTCCGCTGGCGATCCTCATCCGCGGTCGTCCCGTCGAGGAAGATCTCGGGATCGAAGTGACCGCTCTCGCGCATGTGGGCGCCCCGAGCAGCCACGAGCTGCGCGGCGGCGCGCCGCGCGAGCGTCGACCCGCCTTCGAGCGCGGAGCGGACGGCGTCCACCAGTGTCAGCGACTCCCCCTCGATCCCGTTCAGCGTCTCCTGGAGCACGCTGTCGGGATTGGCCGTGTTGATTCCGTTCAATCCGGCGCCGGGCTGCGCCCACACGTGCGGCGCGGCGACGACCAGGATGAAGCCTGCAACCACCATGGCGGCGAACGAAACAGCCCGGCAGCGCGCGCGCGCCACGGGCCACCCGACCTTCGACATCAGGCATGAAGCCACGTTTTCTTCTGTCCTCCCTTGGCGCCGATCGAGCGGACCGGGACCGGCTCGGACTAGCTTGCCTTGGATTCGCGGGGGACCACGTCCAGCGTGACCACTTCCACACCGCGAACCACCGTGAGCGGCGAGGAGACCCCCACCTCCCGCTCGGTCAGTCGAGCCTGGAGATCGTCGATGCCGCGCACGGGGGTGTCCCCGAACGCGACGATCACGTCTCCGGGCTGAAGACCCGCCCGTTCTCCGGGGCTCCCGGACTCGATCGCCTCGACGCGCACCCCGCTCTCCACCGGAAGCCGGTGGAACCGGGCGACCTTCCGGGCCAAAGCCACGCTCTGGCCCGCGAGCCCGATCGCGCTTCGGCGCACGCGTCCCTGCCGAATCAACTGCGCTGCAACCAGTTTGGCTGTATTGACGGCGATGGCGAAGCAGATGCCCTGAGCGGGCATGATCATCGCGGAGTTTACCCCGATCACCTCGCCCTGTGTTGTGACAAGTGGGCCGCCGGAGTTCCCGGGATTGAGCGCCGCGTCAGTCTGGATCACGTTGTCGATCAGCCGGCCCGTACGGGACCGGAGCGAGCGTCCCAGGGCGCTCACGACGCCGGAGGTGACCGTCGCCTGGAACCCATAGGGATTCCCGATCGCGACCACGACCTGACCCACGCGGACCGCGTTCGAGTCGCCGAGGACGGCGGGCACGAGATGCGGAGCGCTGATCCGGACGACCGCGAGATCGGTCTCGGGATCGTCCCCCACGAGGTCGGCCGCGTACTTGAGGCCATCGGCGAAGCGCACGAGGATGCTCGAGGCACCGTGGACGACGTGGCTGTTCGTCAGGATGAAGCCGTCCGGCGTGAAGACGAAGCCCGAGCCCGAACCGCCACGCGGCTGGGTCGATGCCGGGGGCCCGCCCGCCGGCCCCGCCTGCTGGATCTCGATCGAGACGACCGACGGCCCCACCGCCTCCACGGCGTGGACGACCGCCCGCGAGTACGCGTCGAGAAGCTCGTCCGACGATGGATCCGGCTCGGGGGCCGGGACCGATGCTCCGTGGGGTATCATGCCTCTCTCAGATGCGGGCGCGACCCGGTTGGTTGCGCCTGGAATCACCGGAACCATTGTAAGGAGCCGAATTTGGAGAGGGAACCGTCTACCGCAGGGCCTGCGGCCTACGAGATTTCACTGACTCGCCGGGGAGCCATCGCTTGCTGGCGGGTCGGGACCGGGCGGGAGCGGCGCGGGGTCGGCATCCTGCACGGACTGGGCGATCACGCGGGACGCTACGCCGAGCTGGGAGCCGCGCTCGCCACCCGGGGCTTCGCGGTCGACGCCATCGACCTCCCGGGTCACGGGCGATCCTATGGCCGGCGGGGGCACGTGGCCTCCTGGCTCGATTACCGGGCCGCGGTCACCGCGTGGATGGATCGCGCGCATGCCGAGGCGCCGGACCGGACGTGGACGCTCCTCGGGCAGAGCATGGGCTCGTTCATCGCGCTGGACTGGGCGCTCGAGCACCCGGCGCGGGTCGAGCGGCTCGTTCTCTGCGCGCCTCCCTTCCAGCTGGGCTTCCGCCCATCGCTCCTCAAGGTCAAGGCGGCCCAGGCCATCGCGCGGTTCTGGCCCGGATTCTCGCAGGGCAACATGATCCTCCCCTCCATGCTCTCGCACGACCAGGCTATCGTGCGCGCGCACATGGAGGATCCGCTCGTCCATTACCGCATTTCGGCGCGGCTCTTCCTCGAGTTCCAGATGATGCGCGGCTCGCTCCAGCGCCGTGCGGGCGACCTGCGTGTGCCCACGCTGGTGATCCAGGGAGGCGAGGATCACGTCGCCGCCCCCGAGGGGACCCAGAGGTGGGTGGGTCTCGCACCCAAGGGCCTGGTCGAGCTACGCCTCTACCCGGGCCTCTACCACGAGGTGCTGGCCGAGGTCGGCCGCGAGGCGATCATCTCCGACCTGATCGACTGGCTCGAGCGGCCTGCGGCGGCCGGCGCGCCCGCGGCTTCGAGCGCGGAGCGGAACGTAGGAGCATCGACACCGCCTCGCGCCAGCCGCTGACGAGGCGTTCCCGCTCCGCCTTCGATCGCGCCGGACGGAAGGTCGTCCCCTCGGCCGCCGAGCCGGGCACGGCGCCACCGCGTTCCCACCATCCGATCGCGATGCCCGCGAGGTGGCCGGCGCCGAGCGCGGTCGTCTCGACGACCGCGGGACGCTCGACGGGCACGCCGAGCACGTCCGCCTGGAGCTGCATCAGGAAGTCGTTCTGCGCAGCGCCGCCGTCCACGCGCATGCGCGTGATGCGCGACGGCGCCTCGCGCGCCATCGCATCGACCACGTCCCGGGTCTGGAAGGCGATCGCCTCGAGCGCCGCGCGCGCGAGGTGGGCTCGCGTCGTGCCGCGTGTGAGGCCACTCCAGACACCCCGCGCGTCCGGGCGCCACCAGGGAGCGCCGAGTCCGGCGAAGGCCGGGACGAGATAGGTTCCTCCGGCGTCGGGCACCGACCGCGCGAGCGCCTCCGACTCGGCCGCGGTCGCGATGATGCCGAGCCCGTCCCGGAGCCACTGGATGGCAGCGCCCGCGACGAACACGCTCCCCTCGAGCGCGTACGCGGGCTCGCCGCGCGGGCCGCACGCGATGGTGGCGAGGAGCCCCCCGCGCGGCGACGCCGGCCGAGCGCCGGTGTGGAGCATGAGGAAGCAGCCCGTCCCATACGTGTTCTTGAGGCCACCGGCCGAGACGCAGCCTTGTCCGAAGAGCGCTGCCTGCTGATCACCCGCGACGCCGCGGATCGGGATCCCGTCCGGCAGGCCCGGCACCGATCGCGTGACGCCGAAGTCCCCCGATGATGACCGCACCTCGGGGAGGAGCGCGCGCGGGATCCCGAAGAGCGCGGCGAGATCGTCGTCCCACCGGCGGCGGACGATGTCATAGAGGAGCGTGCGGCTCGCGTTCGTCGGATCGGTCGCATGGATCGCGCCACCGGTGAGCTTCCACAGAACCCATGCGTCGATCGTGCCGAAGGCGAGCTCACCCCGCCGCGCGCGGGAGCGGACGCCGGGCGCGTGCCCCAGGATCCATTCCAGCTTCGTCGCGGAGAAATAGGGATCGAGCCTGAGGCCGGTCCGCCTCGCGATCGCGCGCTCGTGCCCCGCTCGCCGGAGCGTCTCGCAGCGCGCCGCCGTGCGACGATCCTGCCAGACGATGGCCGGCGCGAGGGGCTTCGACGTGGCGCGGTCCCACACGAGGGTCGTCTCCCGCTGATTGGTGATCCCCACCGCCGCGACGCGGTCCCGCGCGGCGGGGTCCGATTCGAGCGCGAACGCGATCGCGCGCACGCACGTCTCCCAGATCTCCTCGCCGTCGTGCTCCACCCATCCCGGACGCGGGAAGTGCTGCGGCAGCTCCGCGTAGCCCCGCCCCGTGACCCTTCCCTCGGCATCGAGGAGAAGGACGGTCGTGCCCGTGGTCCCCTGATCGATCGCGAGCACCCGCTCGCCGCCATTCGCGCTCATCGCATCGCCTCCTCGATCGCCCGCTCTTCCTCGCCGAGCATCGCCGTGATCCGCTCCACCTCCTCGCGTACGCGCGGCTCCGACCAACCCAGATGCGGAGCCATCCAGCGCGCCGCCGGCTCCGCGGCCGCGCGAAGGGCGCGGCCGTCGAGCCAGAGACGGGTCCGGCGCAGGAGCACGTCCTCCAGCCGTAGGGCCCGCTCCTCGCGCACGGCGTGCACGACCTCGGCCTCTCCGATCGCGAGCCCGCCGGGAAGGTCGCGGCGCCCGGGATGCG
>JAEHDN010000062.1 GCA_016880395.1 Candidatus Eiseniibacteriota bacterium | reverse complement strand
GTGCCACGTGTCGAACCGCAGTCTGGAGCGAGTTGATCTCGGGAAACACCAGCGGCAGGTCGAACGTGCGCAACAGCTCGCCCAGGCTCCCCATGACGAACACGTAGGCGGCGCCCCGCTCCTCCGAGGCGGCCCGAGAGAGATCCTCGAACCACTCGCGGAAGAGCCGGGCCCCCTCCCGGTTGCCACGTCCCACGATGCCGGCGTCCACCTCACGCGAATCCACGCAGCGCTCTCCCTTCTCAGTCGAACAGCAGGTTCTCGACGAACGTCTCGAGCTGGATCTCGAGCTGCTCGAACGTGGTCATGTTCTCCTCGAACTCGGTCACGAAGTACGGCACGCGCGCGCCGTCGAGCGCTGCGACGTAGGCCACCTGCTCCTCCAGCCCCGGCTCGCACATCTTGGCCGCCGCGACGATAACGGCCCGGGCGCCCGATGCGTCGGCACGCCGGAGCAGCATCTCTTCCTTGGGCTTTCGGGGGTCGTGCTGGACCGGGCTGTAGCTCGAGCGGTCGAGGTAGGCGGATGCGAGATCGAGGAGGGGATCCGGGCCAGCGGCGACGTCACCCAGGATCCATCGCATGCCGATCATGAGATCGTCGTCCACGATGTAGCAGGAGCGGCCGATGGCGCGGATCAGATCGAGCGGAGGTTGCTCGCAGAAGCCCCCTTCGAAGACGACTCGAATGCGGTCCTGGGGCCGCGCGGCGCGCGCGCGAAGGAGCGGGAGCGCGGCATGGAGGAGCGCATTGTGCTCCTCGACCGGAACGAGCCCGCCCACCGCAACCAGGGCGTAGGCCTCGTGCGCCTGGACCAGCCAGGGCGTCTCGCGCTTGAGGGCTTCGAGGTCCCGGAGGAGCGACCGTCGCTCGTTGTAGACTCCGATCGACCGCGCGAGGTCGAGGTTCGAGATCCCCCGCCCGGCGATGTCCTCCAGCGTGCGCCGGAGCCGGTCGTACTCGCCGCGGAGGTACGTGGCGGCGTGGGGCGACGCCGCGTTCTGGGGCAGGTAGAGGATCTCGCAGGGGTAGTCCACGTTCCGCCCCCACACGCCCGCGAGGTTTCGCGCCGCATCGCAGATCGGGTGGGTCACGAAGAGGTCCAACCCGACCCTTCGGCTCAACGCCAGCTCGAGCGAGGTCTTCACGATCGAGCAGAGATACGAGCCGAAGCGCGAGTCCGCCTGCGGCGCCTCGATGGGCGCGCCGCGAATCTTGAGCGGGAACATCCCCGCGGCGTGCGCGATCTCCTCCGGAAAGTAGACCTGGAAGTGCCCGACCACGCGCCCGCCCGACGCGCGCCAGCGTTCGACGGTCGGGAACCGGATGTCCTCGAGAAGCCCGAGGCAGGACTCGAGGATCCCGTCCAGGTCCCGCCCCCGCCACTCCGGGAACACGTCGAGAGGTGGGCTCACCGGTGCCTCCAGACAGGCGTGCGCTCCTCGACGAACGCACTCAACCCCTCGCCGGCGTCCGCGGTCTGCATCAGCTCGTCCATGTAGACCGCGCCGGCCGCGCGCAACGCCTCCGTCCGCGGCAGGCCCGCCGTTGCCAGGAGCGTCCGCTTCATCATACGGAGCGCGGCGGCGCTCAGCCCGGCGCAGCGGCGCGCGATCGAGAGCGCCTCCTCCTCGACCCGCTCGTCCGCGACCACCCGCTGGACCAGACCGCACGCGAGCGCACGCTCCGCGCCGATCGCCTCGCCCGTGAAGAGGATCTCCGCGGCCGTCCCGCGGTGGGTGAGACGGGGCAGCATCGCGCAGGCGGCGGGAGCCGTGACGCCGAGCAGGATCTCCGGCTGTCCGAACGAAGCGCCCGCGCCGGCCACGATCAGGTCCGCCATCTGCACGAGCTCGAATCCCCCGCCCAGGCAGCGCCCGCGCACCGCCGCGATGACCGGAAGCGGAAACGAGGCGACGGCTTCGAGCGTGCGGAGGAACGCGGGGATCAGCTCGCGGTACGAGGGTGTGAGGTGCTCGCCCACGTCGGCGCCGGCGGAGAAGTGCTTCCCTTCGGCCGCGAGGACGACCGCGCGCAGGTCGCCCACGGGGGCGAGCCGCTCGAGGCATCCGCCCAGCTCCCGCAGGAGCGCGAGCGTGAGCACGTTCACCGGCGGCCGGGCGATCGTCATCGTCGCGACTCCACCCTCGACCGAGGTCCTGATGCACGAATCCACGTGCGCCTCCTTCACAGGTACTGTCCCGAGTCCACCTGGAGCACATGCCCCGTCACGCGGCTGGCCCGCTCCGAGCAGAGAAAGGCAACCGCCGCGGCACAGTCCTCGGGCTCGGCCAGGCGCTCGGTCAGGGTCTCGCGGAGCGCCGCGTCGACGACGGCGCGCGGAAGCTCGGAGGTCATCGACGTGCGGACCATCCCCGGCGCCACCACGTTGACGGTGACGCCGGACGGACCGAGCTCCCGCGCAAGCGTCTTGCTGAGACCGATCACGCCGGCCTTGGACGCGGCGTAGTTGGCCTGGCCGAGCTTGCCGCGAAGACCGTTGATCGAGGAAATGTTCACGATCCGCCCGCTGCGCCGTCCTCGGAGCACGGCAGCGGCTGCCCGGTTCCAGTGGAAGCAGCCCGTGAGGTTCACCGCCATCACCTCGTCCCACTGCGCCGCCGTCATCTTCCAGGACATCGCATCCTGGCGGACGCCGGCGCAGTAGACGAGGATGTCGAGCCCGCCGAAGGCCTCGACGATGGCCGCCACGGATCGGTCGGCCAGCTCGGCATCGCGCACGTCGGCCTGCACGTAGCGCGAGCGTGTGCCCACGGCCTCGAGCGCGTCCATCAACTCGCGCGCGTCGTCCTCGGGCCGCCGGTCCACGACCGCGACGTCGCATCCCTCGCGCGCCAGCTCGAGTACGATCGCCGCGCCGATGCCGGACGCGCCGCCGGTCACGATGGCTTTCTTGCCGCGGAGACCGAGGTCCATCGTCGGTTCGCTCCCGCCTCAGCGCGCCGCGCCCTGGGTCTGGTACTGGGGCGAGATCGCGCGTACGAGCTCGTCGTCCCAAGGGTGCCCTTCGGCCAGCATCTGCCGCAAGCGGATGAAGTCGACCTCGCGGTGATCCCGGGGACCCTCGTTGAAGGCCCGGAACCCCGCGCGCGCCTCGGTCATCATGTTGAGCGAGAGCCACTCGCGGTTCGTGACGCTGTTGAGGTCCCAATGACGCTGCTTGTGCTTCCTGAGACCGTTGACGGTCTTGCTGACGCAGTCTGGCATGAGGAGCAGGAGCTTCGTACAGAGCGCCTCGATGGCCGCGTCCAGGCGAGAGAGATCCGGCGTCGCCCGCGCGAGGATCCGCTTCGCCTCCTCCAGCTCGGGTCCGGTGCGGAAGCTCCCGAACACGATGCGCCCGAACTCGTCCATGTAGCGGTCCGTCACCACGAGCGGATTCGAAATCCACTGACCGTCGAGCCGCAGCACGGGAACGATCTCGTTCACGAGGCCCAGGAGCAGCGCCCTGTGCGCGCTCCAGATCTCGCAGAGGACCGCACTCTCCATGGCGTGGGCGAAACCGACGTAGAGCGGGAGGAAGTCGGTGGAGCCTCCGTCCGGAGCGGAGCCATGCTTCGGGCCGGCCTGCCCGAATCGCGCGGTGTCGATCGCGATGCTGAAGTCGCACGCCATCCCGATCTCCTGGCCTCCCGCGATCCGCATGCCGTTGACCCGATTGATCACAGGCTTGTCGCAGCGGAGGATGCCGTCGATCATGTCGTTGAAGACCCGCATGTACTGCTTGTATTCCTGCGGATTCCCCGCGTAGTACTCGGCGTACTCCTTGGTGTTGCCGCCGGTGCAGAAGGACTGATGACCGGTGCCGGTGAGCACGCATGCGACGATCCGGCGGTCCATGCTCGCCTGGCGGAGCGCGATCCCGATCTCGCGCGCCATGTCGGTCGTGTAGCTGTTGTGCTGCGACGGGTTGTCGAGAACGATCCAGGCGTTGAAGAGCCCGGCGACGGCCTTGCCTTCGGAGTCGATGGCCGGGCGGAGCTCGTAGCGTATGTGCTCGAAGGTGTAGTCCGGGATCAGTGCGTGATTCTTCACCTGGTTCCTCCTCGCGCGCGGACGCGCATCATGGCGTCAAGCCCCGGGCGCGCCGTCCGGGGTGAGAATGGCCCGCCTCGACATCTCGTGATTGGCGACCCGGCACAGAACGTCCGTTCCCTCCGCCAGACCGTGACGCTCGATGAATGGCTTCAGGGTGACCCGGCCTTCCGTCACCAGCCGGAGCGCTTCCGGGTAGAGCTCGGGCCGGCATCCCCAGGTCCCCTGCACGGTCGCGTCGAACGCCATCAGGTTGCTCAGCCTCACGTCGATCTTCGCGAGCGTGAAGCCGACCACCATCAGGACGCCGGCGTAGCCGAGGAGCCCGAATGCGGTCTGCTGACCGGCGGGATGGCCGGAGCACTCGTAGATCTTCCAGCCGCTCGCGGGGCATTCCCACGCGTGCGCGTGCCCCGTGACTTCCCTCTTGAGCGTCTTGAAGTCGACCGCGGCGGAGTTCAGCGTCAACGCGGCGCCATGGCCGGTGATCGCCTGGAGTCTGCCCTCGTCGACATCGATCGCGACCACGCGCGCGCCGAGCGCCGCCGCGATCTGGATCGCGTAGCCTCCGACGCCTCCCGCGCCGACGACGATGGCGAGGTCGCCGGGTTTGAGCCCGCTCCGCACGACCGCCTGGTAGGGCGTCGTGACGGCATCGGCCACCACCGACAGGTCGGCCAGCCCGTAGGGGCCGCGGTCGTCGACCGGGCAGAGCCCGCGTCCCGGCACCGCGATGTACTCGGCGAAGCCACCGTCCATGTCGTTGCCGGGCATGAGCTGGCTCTGGCACGCGTTGCCGCGCCCGGCCCGGCAGAGATCGCAGCGCCCGCACGGGATCACCGAGGGGACGATGACCTCGCGCCCGATCCAGTCGCGATACAGTTCCCCGGCTCCCGCCACGACCCCGCTCACTTCGTGCCCGAGCGTGAGCGGGAGCGGGTGCCTCGTGGGAACGCCGTCCTTCCAGAACCCGATGTCGGTGTGACACACGCCGCAGCCGGCCACGCGGACGAGAACCTCGTCGTCGTGAGGCTCCGGGACCGGAACGTCCAGGAGCTCGGTGGCGCCGGGCTGCGTGAGCCGGATCGCCTTCATGCTCTCCTCCCAAGGCCATCGATCAGATGATCCGCGAACTGGGCGCCCAGCTCCGCGGCATGGAGGTTTCCTTCGGGGCGGTACCATCGGGCGATCCAATTGACCGCGCCGAGGACCGCGAAGACCGCGACCTTCTCGTCGACATCGCGGAACACCCGCTCGTGGATGCCCTGCTTGAGCACGCGGCGCATCTCGCGCTCGTAGCGGTCACGGGCCGCGATGATCTCCGCCTGCCGCTCCTCGGAGAACGCGGTCACCTCGAACGCGAGCGGCGAGCCCTGGAGCGTGTCGGTCATCACGCGCACGTGCTCGCGGATGAGGTGCCGGAGCCGCTCGCGCGGATGGGCGAGCCGCCGGGCCTGCTCGAGGATCCGCTCCAGCTCGGCCAGCGACTCCTTGTGGCACTCGTAGAGGATCGCTTCCTTGTCGGGGAAGTAGTGGTAGAGGGCGGTCTTCCGGAGCTCGAGGCGGTCGGCGATGTCGCCGAGGGTCGTGGCGTGGTATCCGCGGTCGCGAAATGCGCGGAGGGCGGCGTGGAGGATCTCCTCACGGCGGCGCTCGCGCTTCGCGAGTACGCGTTCGGAGGACCGCGTGCGGACCGCGGGGGTGGAGCGGCTCCCTCGCTTCGTTGTGTGGGTCCGAGCTGGCATGGGCCTCGTCTCCTGAACCCAGGGTCGAACTTTGAACCTGGATTCAAGCAGAGGCGGGCCGGCGCGGCGCCTGGTACGGTGGTCGTGCTGCCGGTGGGACGAAAGGAGATGTTGGTTCGAGCCGCAGCCGACTAGGGTGTCTCTGGTGGCGCACGCACCACGCTGGAGGAACCGGCACTTGGCCTGCTCCCTCGAAACCGCTAGGTTCCACCCATCATGGGTTCGGGAGCGGGGTCGTGCGGGATCGTTCGCCTCGGGAGAGGGTGGCTCTGGATCGCCCTTCTCGTGCTCCCCGCCTGCGCTCGGGACGAGCCACTCCTCCCCACCGAGACCTTCCACTGGGTCGCGCAGCCGATCGCCTTCTCTCCGCCACCCGCGCGCTGGCGGCGCGAGGGGGACAACGGCGGAGGAATGCTCGGCGTGCGGTTCGTCCTGACCGGGGGGCTCGGCCAGTGCATCACGATCGCGGCACACACGGGAGTCGCCGAGCGCGACCGCCGGGACGCGATCTCGAAGCTCATCTCACGGCGGGATTCCGTCGGACAGCACGAGTTCCTGAGCGAGCTCTCGCTGGCGCGGCCGCGCATGGACGATCCGCTGTCCGAGCGTGAGGCCGAGAGCGCGCGGACCATCAACGCCGCCCTGGACCGCGCCATGACGGAGTATCTCTCCGGCCGGATGGGCTACGTGGACGCGAGCCTCTACGAGGCCCTCGCGGCGGCGCACGCCTACCAGCCGACGCTCGACGAGGTCCGGTGGCGGCTTCGGCTCAGGCCGGAGACGATGCAGGTGCCGGGTCGCTGGCGCATCGGCCGCGAGCGCGACACGACTCTCGCCGGCTACCCGGCCTTCGCCGGGGACGATACGCTGATCACGCCCGAGCGTCCGCTCCTCTACCACGAGGTCGTCTGGGTCGTGAACCGCTGCGCCTTCCGGGCGACCTACCAGGGCACGAAGGAGAACCTGGGGATCTTCGACGAGGTCGTGGCGTCGATCCGGTTTCCCGCGGAGGGCGACCCTGCGCCGTCGCGCTGACGCGCGCCGCAGGGCCGGCGTGGCGGCAGTGCTCGCGGGATGCGCGGCCACGATCGCCTTGTCCGCGGGATGCGTCTCGACCCCCGCGCAGCCCCAGGCGATCCGCGTCGGACATCACCGCGTTCGCCTCGTCCCGCCGCCGGGCTGGGAGCATCTCGACCACGGCCGGGAGCAGCTCTTCCGCAATCGCGAGGCGGAGCTGTCGCTCTCGCTCGCCGACCTCGGCCCGTCGTCGCGCGCCGGCCTGGTCCGCGAGCTGGAGGCCGCGAGGCGTCTCTGGCTCGAGGGGCGACGGAAGGACGCGTTCGCGCGGATGCGCGAGCTCCACGGGCCTCCCCTCGCGTTCGCGCCCTCCGAGGTGAGGGCGAAGTTCTGGGGTCCCTGGAACGAGGTCGTGTACTTCGGCGATCACGCGGACAGCGCGGCTGTGGGGCACGGATTCGACGCACTCATCGAGGGCACCGCGACGCTCGCCCCCGACTCGCTCGAGATGATGGCTGCGTACGCCATCATGACAACAGAGGACGTGCCCGGGCGCGAGATCGCACGGCAGGAGCGGCGGATTCTGCATGGAGCGACGTGGGTCGTGGTCGACACGTGGAGCCGCGTGAGCCATCTGGACCGGCGCCGTCTCGCCTGTCTCGACGACGCGGGCTACCTCCTCGCACTGCGGATGGAACACGGCTCGGTGGACCGGGCGGGGCTCGTCTTCGAGGCGCTGCTCGGGTCGATCGATGCAGAGCCCGACACGGCCCTGACGCTCTCCGCGGCGACCCGCTAGCCGGCCTCGGCCCTGCGCAGAACCACCTGCGGCGCGGTGCGAGCACGATCGCCGGCGGCCCAGGCGTGCTGCGCATCGAGGAGGAAGAGGGAGCGCAGCATCTCACCCGGCTGCACGCGCTCGACGCGCCAGGACGCGCCCCCATCCGAGGTCGCGAGCACGACCGACTCCCCCACGTCGGCATAGTAGCCAACGGCATAGCCGCGGGCGGAGTCGGCGAACTGGACCGCGGAGATCGAGAGTCGATCCGGTTCCGTCTCCAGCTCCGGAACCACCTCGCGCGGCCGCGGCGGCTCCCCCTTGGGAATGGCCCGGACCACGGGCACACCGTACTCTTGGCGTGTCCACGTCATCCCGCCATCCGACGTGTGGAACAGGGAGCCCCGATCGCCGGCCACCCAGCCGTGGGACGCGTCGCTGAAGGTGACGTCCCAGAGGTTGGGCCTCTCCCCCTCGCGGAGCGGCAGCGGCACACGGGTCCAGGTCGCTCCGCCGTCGCCCGACCGCATCAGGGTCCCCCCGTGGCCGACCATCCAGCCGTTCCACAGGTCCACGAAGTGGATCGCGTTCCCGGAGAGGTACCCGTTCTCCGAGGTGCTGTACACGAGACCGCGCCACGTCTCGCCGCCGTCCTCGGTGCGCACGATGCTCGCCGGGCCGATGGCCCAGCCGTTTCGCTTGTCGATGAACTGCACGTCGAAGAGCCCATCGCCTGCCGAACGCCCGTAGCGTACGGGCCGCCAGCTCTCGCCGCCGTCCGCCGTCACGAGCACGATTCCGCCGTAGCCCACCGACACGCCTCGGAGCGAATCGAGAAACTGAACGCGACCGAGCGAGAACCGTGTGCCGCTGCCGTAGAGGACGCCGGTCTGAAACCGCCAGCTCCGGCCCCCGTCGATCGTGCGCCCCACGATCCCACCGTCGATGGCGTATCCGCCGCCCGTCACCCAGCCGTGGAGCGAGTCGGTGAACCACATGCCCTGGAACGAGGCGTCCGTCGGGACGGTCGTCGCCTCCCATGGCTCGGGCGTGTTCTGTCGCGCGCAGGCCGGCGCAAGGACCACGAGCGCGATCGCAAGCGCGCCAGTCGGGCGAAAGCTCATCCGCGCGCCTTCACTTCCCGATCGGCGCGGCCTTGCCGTCGGGCTTCGAGAGCCCCATCGCGACGCGCCCTTCCGCCTTGATCGCGTCCTCGAGGTCCTCCATGTGGAACTGGAGCCCGAATGCGATCGCGCCCCAGCTCAGGCCGTCGCGCCGCAGCGCGGCCAGATCCGCCAGAGCCACCTTCGCGCCGGAGTTGGCCAGGAGCGTGCGCGCGATGACCATCTCTCCCCACGACAGGCCATGCTCGGCCTTCTGATCGAGGAGGGATTCGGTCGTGGCGCCGAACTCCGCCGCGAGACGCGCGACCATCGTGGCCTGTCCTTTGTCGGCGGCCTCCTTGTTGACCCGCTCCACCGTGATCGCGATCCGCTTGTCGATGTCCCGGCGCATGTCCGAGGGCATCGTTTCGGCACGGTCGCGAATGTCGGAGAGAGACGCGGCGGCCGCTGGCGGCTGGCCCGCTCCGTCCTTGTCCGCTCCGGCCGGGACGGTGTGCATCGTCACGATGGACAGCGCGACGAGCACGAGCGCGCCGGCTCTCCGGGCCATACGTGTGGGACTCATCGTCACTCCTCCTAGAAGTAGCTCGCTGCAGTCAGCGTCAGCCCGGCCAGCGGGGTCAGGTTGTCGAATCGGTCGCGCTGCCATTCGTAGTACCAGCCGAACCGCACGATCGCGTAGGGATGCGGGTGGACGTTGAGGCTCGCGGCGACACGAGCGCGCGAGTCGCCGGCCAGCCCGGCATCGAAGTCGACCGTCTCCCCTCGAAGGCCGGCGCTCAGGCTCGTCCCGCGCCACGCGCCGAAGATGGGAGCGCGCAGCGTGCGCGTGGCTTCCAGCGATGCGCCCCACTGCCGCTCGGCATAGAGGCCGCGAAGCCCGGGTGGAATGTCGATGAGCGCGGCCGCGGCTTCCGTGTAGAGGCGAAGACCCAGGGCACGGCCGAGCGCGTCGGCCGTGACGACGTGCACGAAGCGCGTTCCGTCCACCTCCACGCCGCCGACCGACGTTTGGTTGTAGGGTCCGCTCTGGATGGCCAGCCCGATCTCCCGGTCCTCCGACGGCTCGATCGCGAAGCGCGCCACGCCCGCCGGCAAGCCGTTCTGGTCGCCATAGTTGTTCCGCCCCGCTGGAATTCGGGTGCCGCCCGACGCATCCATGACGATGCCGTCGTCGAAGCCGGTGACCAGGTCGAACTCATAGGTGAAGGGCGTGGTGCGGCCCCACGAGCCGGTGCCGCGGACACCCGCGCCGAGCTGCGCGTTGGGGACGCCGAGGATCTGCGTGGCCACGAGCGAGCGCTCGCCGAACTCGTACTCCGGCGCGTCATGGCTCAGGTTCGTATGGCCGAGCGGCACGAGGAAGATCCCCGCGTGCGCATCCATCGCGCGGTTCAAGCGCGCGAGCAGCTCGGCGCGCTCCAGCGTGAAGTCGTCCGGAACATGGTCGTACGACGCCTGCCCGCGCAGGCGGAGCCGTGAGCCGAGCTTGGCCTGGAAGAAGCCGTTCACGCGACCGACGGAGAACCACGACGGGTCCGAGACGCCGGCCCTGATGTCATAGCCGAACCGAAGCTCGCCGTGCCCGCCCCAGACGATGTTGTCGAGGCTCCCGTGGTAGGGCGAGCCGACCAGGGACGTGGACGTGACGTGGGCCGGGATCGGCACCGTGGTCGCGGTGGAGTGCGGACCCGTGCTCTTGGCCTCGCCCGAGGCGAGCGCGCTTCCGCACCACGCCAGGACGGCTGCGGAGACGAGCATCGCGATCCATTTCGTCCCCGCCGCGCGCATCATCGGGACTCCACGAAGTCGGCGAGGGCCGCCTTGTCTTCCGCCGGCATGGCGAGATAGGCATCGCGCGCCGCGGCCGCTTCCCCGCCGTGGAGCCGGACCGCCTCGTCCACGCTGTGCGCGCGGCCGTCGTGGAGAAGGAGGAGATCCCCGCCCAGGAACTCCCGCGCGATCCGCAGTCCCCAGAGCGGAGCCGTGCGCCACTCGTGCCCGTCGGCGCTCCCGTCGGGGCGATTGTCGGCGAGGGCGTCTCCCATGTCGTGGATCAGGAGGTCGGAGTAGAGAGCCACGTCCCGGTTGGCGAGCGCCATGATGTCATGCCAGCCGGTGTGCATCACGGGCGTGTGGCAGCCCGTGC
>JAEHDN010000061.1 GCA_016880395.1 Candidatus Eiseniibacteriota bacterium | reverse complement strand
TGCCGTGCTGCTTCCGCCCACCGAGGAGGACTCCGCCTCCATGCTGAGTCAGCTCATGCCGCGCAGCCTCGGCTCCGTCCGGCTTCCCGGCGCACCCACGACAGCGGACCTGTTCGTGGCGGTGCTGAAGAGCCGCTCCGTGGCCGACCGACTCGTCGCCCGGTTCGATCTGGTGCGGCGCTACCACGCCCGCGACAAGGAGAAGGCGGTCAAGGAGCTGTCATCGCACGTCAAGTTCCGCCTCGGGGACGAGGGGACGATCGCGATCGAGGTGGAGGATCGCGATCCCAGGACCGCCGCGGCCATGGCCAACGCGTACGTCGAGGAGCTGGACCGGTTCAACCTCGAGACCCGCACGACGAGCGCGAAGCGGACGCGCGCCTTCATCGACGCGCGCCTGGCCCTGGCCCGCCGGGACCTCGCCGCGGCCGAGGATCGGCTTCGCGATTATCAGCAGCTGCGAAAGCTTCCCGCGATGTCCCCGGCGGACAAGTCGGACGCCGACGTCGGGGCAAATCTCATGGCGCAGAAGATCGCCCTCGAGGTCCGGTTACAGGTCTTGCGCCAGTCCCTCGCCGAATCGAGCGAGGAGGTGCGCCGGGTTCGCCAGGAGCTGGCTGCGATCGAGCGCCAGGTCGGAGGGCTGCCGCAGGCCGGCATCGAGATCATGCGCCTCTGGCGCGACGTGAAGGTGCAGGAGCAGGTGTTCGAGCTGCTCACCGCGCAGCTCGAGGAGGCCCGCATCCGGGAGACCCGCGACACCCCCACCGTCGAGGTGCTGGACCACGCCGAGGTCCCGCTCCACAAGTCGCGCCCGAAGCGCGCGTGGGTCGTTCTCGGGGGGATGATGATCGGCCTGGCGGGAAGCCTCGCATGGGTCTTGCTGTCCGAGCGGCCCCGCTAGGCGGGCGCCCGCGCCTCGCGCTCGGCCTCGCCGGCTGGATCGGCCTGGTCGAGATCGCTCTCCTTCTCACCGGTTGGCTCCTGGGGAGCTTCGTCTGGCCCCTTGCCGGCAGCCTCGCCGTTCTCTTCGCCCTCGTCGCCTACCGTTCGCCCGAGACCGCGTGGATTCTCGTCTGGGTGGCGACGCCCCTGTCGCGCGAGATCAGGGTCCCCGGCGGGGCGGCCTTCTCCATGCCGACCGAGCCCATGATCGTCCTCGCGCTCGGGGCATGGCTGGCGCGCGAATGGCCCTGGACCCGCCTCACGCGGGGGCCGCGATCGATCGCCCGGCCGCTCGCGGCCCTCGCGGTAATCGCGCTCGTGTCGGTCGCGGCGAGCCGGTTTCCGGTCGTGGGCATCAAGGCGTGGATCATTGCGGGGCTCTACGCCGCGTTCGGCTATCTCTACTTCACCACGACCGGCGATGGAGCGCGGCGCGTGAGGCGCTGGCTCGCCCTGGGCGTCGCGGCGTCCTCCGCTCTCGCGCTCTACGCCGCGTTCCACGTCCTCGCGAACGGCATCAGCATCCGCGTCGCGTACGGCGCTGCTCGCCCCTTCTTCACGGAGCACGGCACCTACGCGGCCTATCTCGCGTTCTTCCTGCCCCCCGCGATTCTCGAGAGCCTCGCGCACGACCACCGCCGGCGCGCACTCTGGGCCGCGGGCGCCGGGACCATCCTCCTCGGGCTCGCCCTGTCGTTCACCCGAGCGGCGTGGCTCTCGGTCGTCCTCATCGTGCCGCTGTCGCTCGCGGCCTGGACCGCGGCGCGCGGAGCCGTCATGAGGGTGTGGCTCCCGGCTTCGATCGTGACGGTCGTCGTCGTGGGGATCGTCTCGTCGGGGGTCGGCGAGCGGATCTGGGGCCACGCGCGGAGCATCGTGTCGAGCGACAACGTTTCCAACCTGGAGCGACTCAACCGCTGGATGGCCGCCGTCGAGATGACGAAGGCCCACCCCTGGACCGGCGTGGGGTACGGTGTCTATGCCCAGGTCTATCGCGAGTACCGGCGGAAGGCGATCGTCACCGAGGAATCGTTCGGCCATTTTGGAGCACACAACGAGCTGCTGCGCCTCCTGTCGGAGACGGGATGGCCCGGGCTCATAGTGGGCATCTGGTTCGTGATCGCCGTTCTGCGCGCCGGACTCCACTCCTTCGCGCGCGATCCTCGCTCCGATCGTGGGCGGCTCGCCCTCGGCCTCACCTGCGGGGTCGCGACGTACGCGATCCACGGGCTCTTCAATTCCTATCTCGGGAGCGACAAGATCAGCGTTCCGTTCTGGATCTTCGTGGGGATGATCGCTGCGATCGCGATGGCCTCGGAGCGCGATCGACCGGCCGCTGCCGCGGACACCGCATGATCGGTACCGGGTTGCCGGCCGGAGTCATCGCCGCCCTGGTGACCAATGCGCTGGTCGTGGCCGCGGGGTGGACGGTGGCCGCGAGGCTTGCGGCGCCCGCCACCGAGGAGCAGATGACTCACGCCTCGACGCACGGAGCGCCGTCGCGCGGGGTTGCGACGTTCCTGGGCTTCCTTATCGTCGCGTCGTCTCTCGTGGTCTTGAGCGTCGAGATCTCGGGAATCGCCTGCCTGTTGAATCGACCCCTCGCGGTTTTCGCGATCGCTGTGGCACTGGCCACGCTCGCGCTCGCGTGGGGGTGGCGCTCGCCGTCGGTTACCGCGGGTGGCCGCCCGGCCCGGGCCGCGGCTGGTTCGGTGTCCTATCCAGTCCAGGACCCGTCCGGGCGACGGAGCCTCGCCCTCTGCGTGCTCGCCGTGGTGGCGACCTGGATTCCGATCGCCGCGAGCCGGATCGCGCTCCCCCCCGTCGCGTGGGACGCGCTCACGTACCACCTCACGTTCCCGGCCGGGTGGCTCGAACGCGGGGATCTCGCGACCACGGTCCCCGCGAGCGGCGACGCGGCGAACACGTATTACCCGCTCGTCGGACAGATGCTCCTCTACTGGAATCTCGTCTCGAGCGGCGGGGATCGCTGGACCGTGCTCTCGCAGCTTCCGTTCCTGATCGCGGGCGGCGTGGCGGTGGCGGCGCTCGCGATGCGGTGCGGCGCGTCGCGACGGCCGGCCGCGCTCGCTGGTCTCGCGTGGGCCGCGACCCCGGTCGCCATGCGGCAGAGCGTCGAGGTGATGCTGGACGTCGAGCAGGCGGCGCTCTTCGCCATCGCCGCGTTCTTCTCGCTGACCGCCGGCGCGCATGCGCGTGGACGCTGCATCCTCGGGTGGCTCGCGCTGGGCCTCCTCGCCGGGCTCAAGTACTCGGGGGCGGTGCTCGCGCTGCCGCTACTCCCCGTGCTCGGAGCGGCGACCTTGCGATCCCTCCCGGGGAAGCGTGCGTCCGCCGTCCGGCTCGCGGGCGGTCTCGCCCTCGCTCTCGCGATCGGCGGGTACGCCTACCTCCGGAACGCCATCACCTGCCTCAATCCCGTGATGCCGCTTCGCCTGTCCGTGGGTCCCTGGGTGCTGGCGCCAGGGCCGGCGGCGACGTCCCAGTACTTCGGCGCGGGCGCGCCCAGGCTCGGGTGGGGCGACCTTTTCCTCTCGATCCGCTCGGTGCTCGAGATGGGCTTCCTCTTCCTGCCGCTCCTCCTCCTTCTCGCCTTCGCCGCGCTCGGGGCCATCCGCAAAGCGTCGCCGGATGCCCGCGATCGCCGGCGCCTCGGGTGGATGGCCCTCGCCGCGCTCGCCCTGTCGGCGTTCCTCCTGCCATTCCGGGAGCACCGCTACTTCCTCCCCGTGATCGCGGCGGCCTGGGCCGTGGCGGTCGCGCTCCTCGACCGGCCGCGCACGCGGAGCTGGCTCGCCCGCGCGATTCCCGTCGTGCTCCTCGCGCAGGCGCCGGTCACACTCGCATTCGTCATCAAGGATTGGATCCTCCAGGGCCCGCGGCCGCGGCACGCGCAGGCCTCGTCCAGCGAGCACGATCGCTACGGGCGATGGATGGAGTACTGGGGAACGCGGCACGAGTGGGAGGATCGCAGCCACCCTCTCGAGGACCTCCGCGACATGGCGGCTGCATGGGCCGGACTCGCGATCCTCACGCGAGGGGCGCCGGCGGTCGTGGCGTACGCCGGCGTCAACACGCCCTACCCGCTCACGGGCTACGGCCTCGCGAACCGCGTCATCTTCGTGCCGCGAAGCGGACCGCCGGACGGAACCCTCTACCTCTGGGGGAAGCCGCCGTCCGCCACTGCCAGCGTTCCTGATCGCGCTGCCTGGCAGTCCAACGTCGCGGCCCTGGGAGCGAGCTACCTCTGCGTGTTCCGCCTGACGCCCGGCGGCGGGGGAACGGGAGCGTTTCCGATCGAGGACGAGTGGGCGCGCGAGGATCCGGAGCGATTCCCGCTGA
>JAEHDN010000007.1 GCA_016880395.1 Candidatus Eiseniibacteriota bacterium | reverse complement strand
TCGGGGGAGACCATGGGGCTCCCGATCCGCGTGGCGCCCACCATGTCCTGGGGAACCAGATCCTTCCACGGTGTTCGCCGTCCCGTCGGGAGATCGATCCTCGCCAGCTCGAGCTCGCGCCGCCCCCCGCGCGGCAGCGCCGTGTAGAGTGTGCGGCCGTCGTCTCCCCAGCGGATCGGGAACTCCCCCGCGAGCAGCCCGCGCACATGGCGCGGGGCGCCCGGCCCGAGCGGCCAGACCAGGATCGAATCGTCCGGCCCCCGAGCGATGAGTTGTGTCCCGTCGGGCGAGACCGTGTGCGCGCCGAATCCGAATCCGCTCACGCCCTCGGGCGTGACCGGGTTGGGCTCGCCGCCGTCGACGTTCTGCACGTAGTACCGGATGCCGTGCCCAGGCTCCGTCGCCTGGAGGAGCACGCGCTTCCCGGGCAGCCAGGTTCCGTTCTGGTACTCGTGGATCGCACCCGCGGACAGGGACCGCGCCTGCCCCGCGCCGGTCGGCAGGAGCACCGGATGGGGCTTGTCGCCGCGCTCCACCGAGAGGACCCACTGACCGTCAGGAGATAGGGCGAGCGCTTCGCCGTCGCCGAGGCGCACCGCGGGCGATCCATCCGTGGGACGGATGTACACGCCGTAGCCCGGTCCGCCTCCCTCGCCTCCCTCGGTGAACAGAAGCTCCTTCCCGTCGTGCGAGAAGTCGCGCACCGCAGACCAGTCGAGCCAGGACAGATCCCGCTCGTCGGAGTCCGAGGCGGACCGGCCCGTGATCCCGTAGCGGATGCGCCACTGGGCGAGGAGGACGTCGCCGCTGGGCGAGATGTCCTGCAGCGAGAGCGAGCCCGGCGGGCTCAGCACGGTGCGGACCTTTCCGCTCCGGCTCGCCGCGTAGAGGGCGCGAATGGGCCCCTCGTCGGCAGCGGTGAACCACACCTCCTTGCCGTCCGGCGCCCACGCGATCCCCTGGATGCTCTTCCACACGCCTGTCAGCCGCCTCATCTTGCCCGACCGATCCACCACGGCGACGGACCCTCGATCGTCCCCGAAGATCGGATGATCCAGGAAGGCGATCAGGTCGCCGCTCGGTGAGAACCGCGGCTCGCGGATCGTGCCCGACGTCTCGTACAGAACGGTTCCGATCGGATACTCGAGGCGCCGCTTGTCCTTGCCTTCCGAGTCGCGCACGACGACGAGGTCGCGACCCTTGGGCTCCCAGTCGGCCCAGAGAACGCCGTCCAGGATCTCGCGGGGCGCGCCCCCTTCGAGCGGAAGGCGCGCGAGCGTGCCGCGGTACGCCCAGCCCCCGGCGTATTGCGCGTTCAGGAGCACGGCCATCTCTCCCGATCGCGAGATCGAGAGGATGCTCGCGTTCGAGAGCCCGAGCGAGCGCGACTCCGGGCTCTCGGGCCGCGTGGAGAAGACCTCGAGCGGAGCTTCGCCCCACGCCGCGCTGTAGACGATCGTCCTCCCGTCGGGGGCGAAGCGTCCCGACCACGCGAACCCAGGACGGAAGGTGACGCGGTGGAACTCGGGAGGCTTGGCCGGTGGCCGGAGCCAGTGCGGCGGTCCGACGAGGAGCCCGCCCGTGATTCCGGCGAGGAGCGCAGCCGGCGCGGCCCATCTCAGCCAGGGATTCCGCTTCGTCCCGGCTGCGCGGCGCGCGCGCTCCTCCTCGCCCGGATCGAGCGCGCTCGCGAGCTGGAAGGCGAGGTCGTGCGCCGACTGATAGCGCTCGCGCGGGTCCTTCTCCAGACAGTGGCGGACGATCCGATCGAGCGACGAGGGGACGTCCCGGCCGGGCGAAGCCATGGGGGGCGGATCGGAACGGAGGATCGCGGTCATCGTCTCCGCCTGGGTCTGGGCCTGGAACGCCCTCCGCCCCGCGACCATCTCGTAGAGAATCGCGCCGAACCCGAAGATGTCGGACCGATGATCGGCGGGCTCGCCCCGCACCTGCTCCGGCGCCATGTATCCGACCGTGCCGAGCACCGCGCCCGACTGGGTCTCTCCGGCGGCGATCGTCGACTCGGGGGAGCGCTTCTCGCGCGGGCCAACGAGCTTCGCCAAGCCGAAATCGAGGATCTTGAGGCGGCGATCCTTGGCGACGAAGAGATTCTCGGGCTTGAGGTCGCGGTGCGCGATGCCCTTGTCGTGCGCGGCCGCCAGGCCGTGGGCGATCTGGAGGGCGAGATCGATCGCGAGGCGCAGCGGCATCGGCTCCTCGGAGAGCTTCGTCCGGAGCGTCACGCCGTCGATCAGCTCGGTGACCAGATAGGGGCGCTGCTCGGCGTCGGCGCCGACGTCGTAGATCGCGATGATGTTGGGATGGTTGAGCGCGGCGACCGAGCGGGCTTCCTGCTCGAAGCGGGCGAGACGATCG
Source organism: Candidatus Eiseniibacteriota bacterium (assembly GCA_016880395.1). GTDB lineage: Bacteria > Eisenbacteria > RBG-16-71-46 > SZUA-252 > SZUA-252 > WS-9. The sequence continues at coordinate 3,276 of JAEHDN010000007.1, read as the reverse complement.
GGATCGACGGCGAAGGCGCGGGGCAGCACCTTGATGGCGACGTCCCGCCCCAGGCGCGGATCGCGCGCCCGGTACACCTCACCCATGCCCCCGGCGCCGAGCGGAGACAGGATCTCGTACGGGCCGAGTGTGGCCCCGGCGGAGATCGTCATGCCGGGAGTATAGCGCGGCGTGGACGGGGCTGCGGCCCCGCGTACGTCTCCAAAGGCAAGGCGTGATCCGGGCGATCCTCCTAGGGCACCGGCGGGGCGCTGCCCCCGAATCCGGTGACACCGCCCTTCCGGTCGAAGGCGACCCAGGAGGAGTACATGCCATCGTAATCGTAGGTCGCCTTCCAGCCCGCCGAGGTCTTCTTCGCCTTGAATCGATCCGGCTTGTAGCTCCAGCGCCGCTCACCCGGGTCGCACGAGCCGAGGATCGACACCGCCGCGGCCGCGAGGCGCGCATCCTTGGGCGAGCCGATCTTACGGAGGCCCAGCGCGTAGGACGGGGGCGACCCGGGCCGGAACGGGATCACGCGGAAGCCCTCGTCGACCGCCACAACGACCGAGATCGAGTTCGGAAACGGCGGCTGGATGCCGCGCGTGTAGGTCAGTGCATAGTAGAAACGCTGTCCGGGATAGGCCGCCTCCACTGTCCGGTTGCGGAAGCGGGCTGGCCCTTCATCGCAGCCGTAGCCAGGGTGTTCCTTGGCCAGCCACTGCCGGAAGACCACGAGCCCGGTGTCGACCACCGTCGGCGTCGTCGCGGAGGTGCCGGCGTGCACGGGGAGGCTTGCGGGGGTGGGGGTGCCGGCGCGCGCCGAGGCGACGCAGATCCAGGCGGCAGCGAGAGCCACCGCGCCGGCGCGCGCGACCACTAGGCCCGCTCCACCCGGAACGCGAAGCATCCCGGGCGAGCGTTGTGGACGTGGATCGAAGCCACGCTCTCGTTCGCGAAGAACCTGCGAATGGCTGCCTCCAGATCTCCGGCTGTGACCACGTCCGCCTCGACCATGAACCCCGCCGCGTCGTATCCGCGGACGGAGGATAGTCGCCTCCGCTGCACGGGCGGAATCTGGTTCAGCGCCTCGAATGCCTCCCGGGCGCTCCGCCGCACGTAGATCGGCCCCGAGGCCTGGTAGGGCGATGCGCTCGTCTGATGGCGATAGGGAAGCAACAGAAGCTCCTCGCCCGGCTCGGCGTCCACCAGGCTCACGCGGCACGGGAACGAATCCGGCTCGTCCGCGACGCGCCGGACCACGCCGCGCGCGGCCAGCTCGTCGTCGGTCATCGAGAACAGCGGGGCGAACGGTTCGGGCGAAAGCCCGAGAACGCGGTAGTTCATGACGGCTCCTCCCTTCGTGGATGGAGATCCCCTCATGGCGCCCCTGGGTGCTGGCCGCTATCCGGCCCTTGCGGTCGAATCCGCCGTCCCAGCCCACGGCTGTCCGTTGCCGGGGCGTCCACCGGCAGCGCCGCCAGCCGTCCTAGCGGGTCCTCCACGGGAAGAGCGACACGCCCACGGACGCGAGGATGCGGTTCGCGCTCGCGTTGAACTCACCATCGGCATTCGACTCGTGCTGGTATCCCACGCTCATGTTCACGGCGGCCATCCCGCCGACGGGCACGCGCACGCCGCCCGAGAGCATCGGGGCGAGCACGGCCGTGTTGTCCATGGTGAACCCGTCGTAGAAGAGGGCGCCGAAGCCGAGGCTCGCGAACGGAATCACCGAGCCGTGGCGGGAGAAGTTGTAGGTGAGCCCGGCGGTCGCGCCGAGGGCCGTGTCATCGCTTCCATTCACCGAGGTGTGCCGGGCCAGGAATCCGCCGGTCACCTCGTAGTGGTCGCTCACGCAGAAACCCACGGTCGGCTTCACGTCGAGCTGCGTGAAGTGGTCCACGTTGCCATACCCCTCGCGCTTGAAATTTTGATGCGTGAAGGTGACGGTGGGGCTGAACTCGACCGCGCCACCGGATACGAGCTGGGCCGGGCCGGAGGCGTGATGCGACGCATCCGGGGCGCCTTCGTCAGCTTTCGTCCCCGCGAACACGGGCGCGGGCCCATGGAACAGCCCCAGCGCGAGCGCCACCGTCAGCACGAGCGATCTCATCGAGAGCGATTTCATCGTTGGTTTCCTCCCCCTCGGCCGGACCCCCATGCGTCACGGCGTCGCGTGCCATGACGCAAGTTCCGGACCTTCAGAGCGCCCTTTCCCGCAACTGCTGGCGCGGCTCTTGCCACTCTGGGTGGGAGCACGTTCAAACCTCGGGGGAGGCATGACGTTCCCATGCTCCATGCGTGGCGATCGCAATCTCGCATTGCATTCTGCTTGTCCGGACTCGCCCTCGCGGCCGCCGGGGCGCTCATCGTCGCGGGCTGCGGCAAGCTGCTCACGACCGAGCCCGCGCCGGGAGAGCGCTTCGACCAGCCCCTCGCGGGCCTCTCGAACGGCGAGCTGGGGGACTTCCAGGACGGCCACACGCAGTTCCGGAAGGCATTCACGATCAACGAAGGGCTCGGTCCCGTCTTCAACAACCTGTCCTGCGCGTCATGCCACAGTGGAGACGGACGCGGCATTGCGGGCAACACGCTCGTTCGCTTCAGCCGCGGAACCGACCTGGACTACGCCGAGGGCGGGCCGCAGCTCCAGGACAAGGCGATCCCGGGCGCCGTGCCCGAGCGGCTCCCGGCGGGCGTCGACGTCTCGTACCGTCTGCCGCCCCCCGTCTTCGGGGTCGGGCTCATCGAGGCGATCACCGACTCGGCCATCCTCACGGGCGAGGATCCGGGAGATGCCAACGGCGACGGCATCTCGGGCCGCGTGAACTGGGTGACTCCGGCGCCTTACCTGCCGGCCGACGATCCGGGGGGAGGCACGGCGCCGCGTGTGGGCCGGTTCGGACGCAAGGCGTCGAATCCGTCCCTGCTCCAGCAGGTGACCGAGGCCTATCACCAGGACATGGGCATCACGTCGCCCTACCGTCCGACCGAGAACGTGAACCCGGTCTCTCCGGCCGCCGCCGGCGTCGACCGCGCGACCGAGCCCGAGGTGAGCGAAGCCAAGATCAGTGACATCGCCCAGTACATGCGCATGCTCGCGCCCCCGTCGCCGGGTGACATGACCCCGTCGCGGGAGCGGGGGCAGACGCTCTTCGCTGGTGCGCGGTGCACGGGCTGCCACACGCCCGTGATGCACACCGGCTGGCATGACATCATGGCGCTCGCCAACCGGGACGTGGCTCTCTACTCCGACCTCCTGATCCACGACATGGGAGACGCCCTCGCCGACAATCG
>JAEHDN010000060.1 GCA_016880395.1 Candidatus Eiseniibacteriota bacterium | reverse complement strand
GAGAAGCTCCTCGCCGCGATAGACGCCGAGGATGAACGCGTCCTTGCCCAGGCGGTCGAGCAGGTTCGCGAACAGCGCTCGCGGGAAGACGGGTGTGCCGAGGTTGCGCACGCTCTCCGAGTACACGTGGTAGAAGCCGTCGAGGAGATCGACCCGGCCGACCCGGGCGGTCAGGCCGTGCTTCTGCGCCACGCGGATGCTCCGGCGCTGGTTGCGCGGGATGGCGGCCATGTTCTGGTCCGCATCGGGCAGGATCGGCCGCCGGAACGTCACGTAGAGGTCCTTGTCCGCGAGGCCAGGGACCGGCGACTCGTTCCTGAGCTCGAGGAAGGCCGCGCCGCGGCGGTCCGCCATCCGCGCGGCATGGTCCACGAGGGCGGACCGGATCTCGTCGTCGTCCGCGATGGGACCGCCGTAGACGGCCTGGGGAGTCGAGACCAGCGAGCGGCCCCAGGGGAGCGTCGGAACGGCGAAGAGCGGGAGCAGGCCGGCCACGCGGCCGTCGCGCCGCGCGAGGAGCGACGCGTGCCGGTAGCCGAACGTGCGCGAGACCACCTGGAGCCAGGCTGGCTGGTGGAAGAGCGTCGCCGCCGGATGCGCCGCGGCGAAGTCCACCCACCCCGCCCCATCGAGCGGTGCCTCCTCGATCGCCACGGACGCCCCCGCCGTGGGCAACGGCACCGCCATCAGCCGGCCGGCTGGAAGGACTCGACGGTCCGGGCGAGGCCCTCTTCGAAGCCGATACCCGGGCGATAGCCGATCAGTCGCCGGGCGAGATCGATGGAGGCCTGCGAATGCTTCACGTCGCCGGTCCGCGCGGGCTGGAACTCGGGATCCGGAGTGACGCCGAGGAGGCGTCCGATCACGTCGAGGAGCTGGAGGAGCGTGTACCGATCGCCGCAGGCGATGTTCATCGCTTCGCCGCCCCCCGGGCCCTCGGTGCAGGCCGCGAGGTTCGCGGCGACCACGTTGTCGATGAACGTGAAGTCACGGCTCTGGAGCCCGTCTCCGTAGACCGTCGGCCGCTTCCCCGTCCGGAGCGCGGTGACGAAGCGCGGGACGACGGCGGCGTACTGGGAGTTCGGGTCCTGTCGCGGACCGAAGACGTTGAAGTAGCGGAGCGAGACGGTCGGCAGCCCCATCGTGACCGCGTAGACGCGGGCGTAGATCTCGCCGGCCAGCTTGCTCGCCGCGTAGGGAGAGAGGGGCGCGGGCGTCTGCTCCTCGTGCTTCGGCAGCGCCGCCGCGTCTCCGTAGATGGAGGACGACGATGCCGCGACGACACGCTTCACGCCATTCTCGCGCGCTCCATAGAAGATGTTGAGCGTCCCCCCCACGTTGACCGCGGTCGTGTCGACCGGATTCTCGATGGACCTCGGGACCGAAGCGAGCGCGGCCTGGTGGAGGACGTAGTCCACCCCGGCGGTCGCGCGGCGGCAGGTCTCGAGCGAGCGGATGTCCCCCTCGATCCATTCGAACCGCTCGGCGGGTCCCGCGGCGCGGACCGCCTCGAGATTGGAGACCCGCCCGGTGGAGAGATTGTCGAGCACACGGACCCGATGGCCGTCCTTGAGGAGGCGCTCGGCCAGATGGGAGCCGATGAATCCGGCTCCTCCCGTGACGAGATAGTGGGCCATGCGGGGCCTACAACCGGAAGACGCCGCGCGTGCGGCGTCCCTTGAGGACGTTGCGGCAATCGACGACCGTGCGCGCGTGCCGCGCGACGAGGCGGTAGTCGAAGATCTTGTGCGCGGTCGCGATCACGACGCAGTCCGCGTTCCGCAGCGTCGCCGGCGTGAGCGGGCGCGAGGTGTACCGGCGTCCGCCGTGCACCAGGGCCGGGACGAAGGGATCGCTGTACTCGACCTTGGCCCCGTCGTTCGCCAGGGTCTCGATGATGTCGAGGGACGGGCTCTCGCGCACGTCGTCGATATCCGCCTTGTACGCGATCCCGAGGACGAGGACGCGCGCTCCGCGCACCGATTTCCGCCGCGTGTTCAGGGCTTCTCCGACCCGGCGTGCGACGTGGTGCGGCATGCTCGCATTGACCTGCCCCGCCAGCTCGATGAAGCGCGCCTCGAATCCGCTCTGGCGCGCCTTCCAGGAGAGGTAGAAGGGATCGATCGGGATGCAGTGGCCGCCCAGGCCGGGGCCGGGATAGAACGGCATGAAACCGAAGGGCTT
>JAEHDN010000377.1 GCA_016880395.1 Candidatus Eiseniibacteriota bacterium | reverse complement strand
GACGAAGTACGAAGAGGTCAAGCGGGCGATGCTGGCCGCCTTGCGAGGTCGCGAGCTGACGCACACCGAGCTGACCCGCGCCTTGACCGAGAAGCTCGCGGGCAAGTTCGAGGGGAACATCAGCTGGTACGGTGAGACGGTGAAGCTGGACCTCGAAGCCCGGAAGACCATCGAGAGGACAGCCACAAGGCCGCAGCGATATCGCTTGAAGACCTAGCCGTGACCCCTTTTCCGCGCGAGGCGACGATCCGCGCCGCGGAGCCGTCCGACCAGCCGTTCCTCGAGAGCATGTTCGTGGAGGCCACGCTCTGGGATCCGAACGCGGCGAGGCAGAGCCTCGGCGATCTGCTCCTTGTTCCGGACCTCCGTCGGTATTACGCCGGATGGGGACGGCCGACCGATGTCGCTCTCATAGGGCGTGTCGAGGAAACGCTCGTGGGCGCGGCGTGGTATCGCTTCTTCCGATCCGATGATCCAGGCTACGGCTTCGTCGAGGAGTCCATTCCGGAGCTCGGCCTTGCGGTTGCGCTCCCATGGCGAGGGCGATCGATCGGAACGAAGCTGCTCGGGGGGCTCATCGACACCGCGAGGACACGGGGTTGTCCTGGTCTGAGCCTCAGCGTGAGCGTCGCCAACCCCGCCCGCCGTATGTACGGTCGGCACGGCTTCGTCAAAATCGGGGAGAGCGGAACGTCCTGGACGATGCTCTTGCGGTTCCCGGCACGCCTCGCCGATCGCTCTACGTGAGCGGCTCGACCCGAACCCGGGCGAGGCCCTCGTGCACGAACCCCAGCAGGCGAGCCGCACGGCGCGACAGATCGATGACCCTGCCCCGCGCGTAGGGACCCCGATCGTTCACCTTCACGATCACGCTCTTCGAATTTTCCAGATTCGTGACCCGCACGCGCGTCCCGAGATCGAGGGTGCGATGGGCCGCCGTCAGCGCCTGGTCGCTGTATCGATCCCCGTTTGCGGTAAGCCTCCCAACGAGACCCGGGTGATAGTACGAAGCTGTCCCAATCTGGATCGCGGCCGACGGCGGGACGCTGGGCGTGCCGACCCCAAGGATCGCGGCCTGGACGGTCGGATCGCCGACCAGACGGGCATGAGGCGCCGTGGCACAACCGAACGTTACAAGGGCAGTCGTAAGAAGGGCCAGTTTGAGAGGAGCATTCATTCGGGGACCTGCCTGGTGAGGGTCCTGGGCTTCTGAAGGGATCTACTTGGACTGCCGTCCAATAAGAGCGATTCGAGAAAAAGTGTCCTGCCACGGGATTCCCGACGTGCTTCGGGTCGAGCCGGCGATGCAAATTGGATGCCGGAGGCGGGTACGCGATCGATGACGTCGAGGTCACCAGCGCCTGGGCTATCATCGATGGGTGGCTGATGCGTGCGCGAAGGATACGGCCGGGAAGATCGGCGCGAAGGTGGACGAGACGGTCATCGCGCCGCGCGGAGCGCGCCGCTACCGGGCCGCGGTCTTTCAAGCCTACGTGCTCCTCGCCTCGGTCGGGTTCGTCGGGCTCGCGGTCGCGGCCCACTTCGTGCCCTACTTCCCCATCGATCTGCTCGTGACCCGCGCCGTCCAGAGCAACCACGGCCCCGAGCTCGAGACCCTGATGCGCGGATTGAGCTGGATAGGCTGGAATCCGCAGGCGTTCTTGCTGGTGGCCATGGTGCTCGCGGCCCTCCTCCTGGCAGGGCTCCGATGGGAGGCCATCGCGGCCGCGTTCGCGGCCTTCGGCACGGTGGTTGGGTCGCTGGTCAAGCTGCTCGTCTACCGTCCGCGACCGAGCACCGACCTCGTGCACGTGTTCTCCTCGCTCAGCGCCTACAGCTTCCCGAGCGGCCACGTCCTGCTTGCCACCTGTTTCTACGGATTCGTTGCGTTCTTGATCTACACCCTTCTGAAGCAAGCTTGGTACCGTGTCCTCGGCCTGACCCTCATGGCACTCATCGTGCTTCTGATGGGACCCTCGCGGATCTATCTCGGTCAGCACTGGTTCAGTGACGTGATGGGGGCCTACGTTCTCGGGAGCCTTTGGCTCGCGCTCTCGATCCGGTTCTACCGGTGGGGCAAGCGTCGCTTCTTCCTGGACCAGCCGGCCGCGGCGGAGCCGGTAACGGACTCACCTCGGTAATCCATCCCCATCACTCGCCGGATAGCGTTACGATTCACCCTCAGTCAGCCACCCCCCCGGACCGAGATCCAACGAGGCGCGCATGCCCCTCCGATACGCCGTGGACGATGAGCACCGAATCGTCATCACGACCGGATACGCCGTCCTGACCGATCAGGAGCTGTTCGAGTACAAGCAGAGCGTCTGGTCCAAGCCCGAGGTGGCGGGTTATGACGAGCTGCTCGACGCGCGGGACGTCGAGAAGGTCGACATCCCTTCGGCGGAACGGCTCCGGGAGCTGGCGAGGCTTTCGGCGGCGATGGACGTGAGCATTCCGTCGAAGGTGGCGATCGTGGCCAGCGATCCGGTCACCTTCGGCATTGCGCGAATCTACGAGATCCTCCGCGAGCTGGACCCGAGGAGCACACGGGAGGTTTCCGTCTTTCGGGCGGTCGAGGAGGCACTCGTCTGGCTCAAGCACACGGAGAAGACGCCCCCCGCCCGGCGGCGAAAGGCCGCGACTTCCTGAAGCATGTTCTTCGCCTCGGGTGGGCGTGTCGCGCCGCACCCTGCCCTCGCTGGCACACCGCCGAGGCCTCAGCGGGTCGAAGCGGGCTCGCGGAGCCTGCCGAGCAGCCGGAGCAGCCCGTCCAGGATGGTGAGCGGATGCGGCGGATGCCCGGGAACGAAGAGATCCACCGGCACGACCGAAGCGGCGCCGTCCAGCACCTCGGCGTGGCCGGCGAACGGCCCGCCCGAGATGGCCGCCGCGCCCACCGCGATCACGATCTTGGGGGCCGGGACCGCGTCGTAGGTCTTCTCCAGCGCGAGCTTCATGTTTCGCGTGACAGGTCCGGTGATCAGGAGCCCGTCCGCGTGGCGGGGTGACGCCACGAACTGGACGCCGAACCGGCTGAGGTCGAAGACGACGTTGCCGAGCGCAGCCGCTTCCAGCTCGCACCCGGCGGATCCCCCCGCGCTGACCTGGCGCAGCCGGAGCGACCGGCCGAAGAGGCGCCTCGCCTCGCGGTCCAGCGCCTCAGCGAGACGGTAACGCCCCTCCTCCACGACGAGATCTTCGCGCCGCCGAGTGGCCATGCGGTAATCCGGTCCGAAGCGGATCGCACCCGTCGGGCAGGCGGCAACGCACTCCGCGCAGAAGAGGCACCGACCCAGGTCGATCGCGAGCGACGGCTCGATCCGGATCGCGTCGGTCGGGCAGCAATCCGCGCACGCACGGCAGCCGTCCACGCACCGGGAGGCATCGAGCACCGGTCGTCCGCGAAACGACTCGGGGAGCGCCGCCCCGCCCGGGAATGGAATCGTCCGGTGCCCCTGTCGCAGCCGTTCCAGAAAGGCCTTCAGCACGCGAGATTCCTCACAGATCGTGGCCGCTGTAGGAGAGGTTGAAGCTCTTGTTGCAGAGCGGAAAATCCGAGATCGGCTGATCCCGCATGGCCATCGCGAGCCCCATCCAGTTGTGGAACGAGGGGTCGACGATCTTGTACCGGCGGAAGCGTCCCCCCTCGTCGGTGATCGCCGTGTGGCAGATCTCGCCCCGCCAGCCCTCGACCAGCGAGACCGCGATCCGGTCGGGCGCGAGCGGCGGAACAGACTCCGAGTCGTTTCGCCGCACCGCTCCCGACGGGAGGGCCCGGAGGGCACGCGCGAGGAAGTCCGCGGAGTGCGCAACCTCGAGGGAGCGCACGCCAGCCCGGGCGAACACATCCCCTGTCTCCCGCGTGGCGACCGGGATCTCGACCTCCCGGTAATGTCCCACCGGATGGTCGCGGCGAACGTCACGATCCACCCCGGAGGCACGCGCGGCGGGGCCTACCATGCCGAGCTCCTCCGCGACCTCCCGGGCGAGAATGCCCGTCTCCTCGAGGCGCGCCCGCACGGTGGCATTGCCGCGGATCAGGTCGAAGGAGCGCCGCAGCTCCTCGGTCCCTCGCGTCACCTGATCGGCCATGGCGCTCGCGTGGGCCGGGGCGAGGTCGGGCACGACGCCGCCGGGGCGGACCCACCCGACGCCCATCCGGCTGCCGCACGCGTCGAGCGTCAGGTTCAAGAAATCGCCCCGGATGCGAGCGCAGTACGACGACGCCGGGAGGTAGCCGATGTCTCCCGCGAGCGCACCCAGATCGCCGGCGTGGTTGGCCATGCGTTCCAGCTCGAGCGCGATTGCGCGGAGTGCGTGGCCCCGGGCAGGAACCTCGACCTCGCCGAGCGCCTCGACGATCTGGCTGTAGGCGAGAGCGTGCCCGACCGAGGTGTCCCCCGCGATCGCGTCGACGATGTGAGGGGTGCGCTTCCTCGGCCCCCTCTCGAGCGCGCACTCGATGCCCCGATGCTGGTATCCGAGCGAGATCTCGAGGTGAAGCACCCGCTCGCCGTGGCACTGGAAGCGGAAATGTCCGGGCTCGATCACGCCCGCGTGCACCGGGCCGACCGCCACCTCGTGCACTTCCTCCCCCTCCACCTCGAAGTAGTCCATCACTCCGGGGTCACGCGACGTCGCACCCAGGAATCGGACCGGCTTGAGCCAGGGATGTCCTTCGGGGCGCACGCCCCATTGCTCCCAGATCTCGCGTTCGAACAGGTGCGCCTGGGTGAGCGCGGGCGTGAGCGCGTGATACGCATCCTCGACCCGCGCCGAGGTGACCAGCAGCTCCGCGTCCCCGGGACGCGCCAGCACGGCCATGAGACGGAGCCCACGGCTCTCCTCGGGCAGACCGAAGAACGAGACGAGCCGCGCGCCGGGCGTCGCCATGATCGCTTCGGCGAAGCGGTCCGGTTGGAGCCGCGGCACGATCGCGAGCGGAGCGGAGCCGCCGTTCGGTATCGGCGCGTATGAGTGAATCGGCGTCATTGGGCGCCGAGCATCTTGGCAGCCGAATGGAGCGCCGCCGCGAAGCCCGCGGGGATGTAGAGGCCGATCGCGAGCACCGCGGCCGCGAGAGCGAGTGGAGGCAGGATCGCGAGCCGGCTCTCTCCGCGCGGCGATCCCGCCGACGGCGCAGGGCCATCCCCCTGCGCCATACGTAACATGGTGGCCGCCATCCCGATGAACACGACCGCCAGGAGCGCGAGGTAGAGGGCACCAATCGCGAAGCGCCCCTGCTCGAGGGCGCCGCGCAGGATCAGGATCTCGCTCGTGAAGGTCCCGAAGGGCGGAGAGCCGGTGATGGCGAAGAGTCCGGCGACCCAGAGAGCGCCCGTGATCGGGATCCGGGCCATCACCCCGCGCACGTCCCGCGCCGTCTTGGTCCGGTAGGCGGCGAGGATGTTTCCCGCGAGGAGGAAGAGCATGGCCTTCGTGAGGGAGTGGCCGAGCACGTGCAGCATGGCCCCGAACGTGGCTGCTCCGCCCAGGCCCACGCCGAGCGAAAGGATGCCCATGTGCTCCACGCTCGAGTACGCGAGGAGGCGCTTGTAGTCGGCCTGCGCGATCACGAACGCGGCGGCGACCCCCATCGAGAGGAGGCCGAACACGACCAGCATGCCCCGAGCGTAGGACCCGAGCCCAGCGGCTGTGCATACCTGAAGCGCGCGCAGGATACCGAGGAACGCACAGTTGAGGAGCGCCCCGGAGAGGAGCGCGGAGACGACCGACGGCGCCTCGCTGTGGGCGTCCGGAAGCCAGGTGTGGAGCGGAGCGAGCCCCATCTTCGTGCCGTAGCCGACGAGGAGGAAGATGAACGCCCCCTTGAGCCATGGAGCGTGGAGGGATGCCGCGTGCTGGACGAGCTGCGGCACGCTCAGGGGGATGTGCGCTCCGCCGGGGGTGGTCGCGGACACGGCGAGGAAGAAATTTCCCAGGAGCGCGAGGCCGATCCCCACCGAACAGATGAGGAGGTACTTCCAGGTCGCCTCGAGCGAGCGGTGGTGGCGGTGGAAGTAGATGAGTGGCGCGCTCGCGAGCGTCGTCGCCTCGATCGCGACCCAGAGGAGCCCCAGATTGTCGCTCACGATGACGAGCGTCATCGTGGAGAGGAAGAAGAGGAGACAGCCCACGAACACCGCTTCGGGAGCGTTGGTAAAGTGGAATCCTTCGACGAAGTCCTCGCGGGCGCCCGGAGATTCGCGGCGGAGGTAACCCACGGCGTAGACCGCCGCCATCAGGAAGAGCCCGCTCGTCACGCCGAGGAAGATATGACCCAGCGCGTCGAGACGGAGCACGCCGCCCCAGCCGGGACCGGGCGTGCGGAGCCAGGTGGCCACGGTGAGGACCGCGTGCCCCACCGCCACGGCGAGGAGGAGCGCGCGCCGCCACGGGGCGGGCCTGAGGAAGAAGCTGAGGAGCCCGCCCAGCGCCGGGACGAGCACGAGCGCGGAGAGCATCGCTATTCCTTGAGTGTCGCGAGCCGGGTCGTGTCGATGCTGTCGAACTCGCGGCTGATGTGGAACACCGTGATGCCCATCACGAACACGGCGACGAAGACGTCGAGGAGTATGCCCATCTCCACCATCGCCGGCGCCTCGTAAGCGATGCCCACGCCGAAGGCGTAGATACCGTTCTCGAAGACGAGGTAGCCGAGCGCCTGGCTCAGGGCCTTCTTCCGGCTCACGACGAGGAAGAGTCCGACGAACAGGATGGAGAGCGACGTCGGCACGAGCAGGTCGGACGCGGCCGCGCTCGGCAGCGGAAGCCGCCCAGCCACCCAGAGGGCGATCAGGAACGAGCCGACGCCCTCGAGGACGGAGGGGACGTAGCCGATGAACGGCT
>JAEHDN010000376.1 GCA_016880395.1 Candidatus Eiseniibacteriota bacterium | reverse complement strand
CCGTCGCGGACCGACTCAAGTCACACCTCACCCCGAAGGAGGCCGCTTACGTCTCTTCCCCCGCCGCCGGGAGCAACGAAGCCTTTGACGCCTTGAGCACCGCCGTCGACGCCCATCAAAGCGGCAATCGCGACGAAGCGCTTCGCTGGTACGGACGAGCCGTGAGCCTCGACCCGGGACTCGCCAAAGCCTACGTCGGAATTGGATCCATCTACTACGACCGGTACTTCCGAGGAACCGCCGGATCCAACAACCTCGACATCGCTCAGTCCCAGTTCGAACAAGCCCTCGCAATTGAACCCGGCAACCCCGGCGCCCTGCGAGGGCTCGTCCTCATGTATTACGAACGGGGCCAACGCGACTCAGTCTTAGCGATCGCGGATCGAGTCAAAGCCAGTGACGCTTCGCCCATGGACAAGATCGTCATTCCGGCCTGGGCCTACACCCTCGGCTACTTTCCCGATGCTGCGGTTCCGCTCCTCACCAAGGCGATCGAGAACGATCCCCAGAGCAGTGAGGCACTCTGGTACTTAGTAATAGCCTCCGCCTGGGCTAACCAATTCAATGTGACAGTCCGCGCCGCGAATGAATATTTTGAACGGTTCGGCGAGGATGCGGAGGTACACCTCTGGCTCGCGGTCGCCCATGCACGGATGGGCCACCCGATGGACGCCGCTGATCACTTTCAGCGTGCTCTCGATCTATTCGGGGATGACACCCAACTCTACGTCTCAGGATATGCTGGCGGATTCTTTGCCGCTAGAGGACAGCCAGAGAAGGCCAGGTCGATATACCTGCACTGCATTCGGATCGCAGAACGGCACAGGTCCGCGGCACAGGGGAATATGAGGGTCAACGATTTATTGGCGGGTCTCTATGTCATGACGGGAGACGACACTAAGGCGGCGCGAGAGGTCGCGTGCATGGATTCCATCTACACGGCGACGTTCCGTGTTGAAACTGCCTGGTGGGCGTCGATGGCATATGCGAAGCCCAGTTGGAGGGAGAGGGTGATTCAACATGCCCTGCACAGAGCCGGGCCTCACGATCCCTTCTGGTCCGAGTTGGCCATCACCTGGGGTGGCGACGCACTGGCTCGAGACCCCCAGGTTGCTCCTAGTGCTCGGGCGGCGAGGGTCTATGACGACTCATTGCGCGCACGTCACGGCATCCCACGAGCACGAATCGCCTCATGAAACCGCTCATGCGAAGTGGCGGTATAGCTCTCGAGGAGATACACTGCGTGGCAAGACACTATGGGGAGCATGCGACGCCATTCCACGTCCCGCCAGGACGCGGCAGAGATCCTGGCAACTCTAGGCCTGATCTCAGCCAGATCCGGCCAAGCTTCCGTCGCCAGAGCTCGGATTATCGAGTGCCTCGGTCTTCTCCATGGGTCTCAGTCCAAGAAAACGGGCGCAAAGGTCTTCCAAGCCGCTGCTGAGCTGGCCGCAAGCCTGGCGCAGCCCCGCCGTGCTGTGGAGCTACATGCAGCGAGGCTTCGCATTCTCCGCGATATCAGATCCGCAGACGTGACCCCACCGGACTCCCTTCATGCACTTCGGACCGCAATGGAGGGCGATAGCTTCCAAGCCGCTTGGCGAGCCTCGGAAGAAACGCCCCATCCCTTCGAGTTTTATGTCAATGCGGTACTGCAGTGGCTCGAAACAATTGAGACCGAACCCACGCCGACCGACGGATTCCCTGCTCTCCCTACCCGAGGCACTCCCATCCCCGGCTCGACAGCCGTGCTCGTTTCTCGAGCCAAGGACGGCGATGCAGTCGCCAAAGAGCGCCTCGCTTCTCGCTACCTCGACGCTCTCCGTCGATTCGCCCACGGCCGTCTCCCCCGTCGCGCGCGCGACCTCATGGATACTAACGACCTGGTGCAGGTGTCGATGGTGCGTGGGATGAGGCGACTGGATTCGGTCGAGGTTCGAAAGAAGGGTGATTTCTTCGCCTACCTTCGCCAGATCGTTCTCAACCTGGTTCGCGACGAGGTCCGGCGATCCTCACGCAAACATCGCCTGGACGAGCAGGGTGAGTGGCGCAGCCAGGACCCTTCCTCGCCGCTGGAGGAGGTTCTCGAGAAGGAGGCGGTCGATATCTTCCAATCTGGCCTAACCAGGCTCACGCCGGTCCAGCGAGAGGCACTCGAGCTACGACTGAACCAGGGGCTACCCTACGAGCAGGTGGCGGAGGCTATCCGCTGCCCTACGGCCAATGCCGCCCGGATGCTGGTCACCCGCGCCCTCACGGATCTCACCAAGTCCATACGGGAGGCGTGAGGCAGGAACGGTTCGGGTGAAGCTGCCACCTCTGGCAGGAACTCCTTGACCACCTGCCGTTGAGCCCGTCCTTGCTTCGAGGGCCCCCCGCTGGTAGCCTAATCCGGAATTTTTGGAGGTCCCCGACGCCTTCCGCGGCCCTCTCCACCCCACAACCGATTTGAGGTGTTCCGGTCATGATGCAGCAGCTGCGCGACAACATGAAATTGGTCATCTGGATCACGGCCATCGCCTTCCTGGTCGGGTTCGGCATCCTTCAGCTCGGAGGCGTCCTCGACGAGGGCCCGCAGCAGAAGCACTCGGGGGTCATCGCCAAGATCAACGGGGAGCCGATCCGGATCGAGGAGTACTCCCGGCTCGTCACCCAGATGACCCAGCAGCTCGCCAGCCAGCGCCCCCTCCAGGAGGGCGAGGACAGCTACATCCGGGAGCAGGCCTGGCAGCAGATCGTCTCGATGAAGCTCATGGAGCAGCAGGCGAAGGCCCATCACATCAACGTCACGCCCGACGAGGTCAAGACCGCGATCCGGCTGACCCCGCCCGACTTCATCATGAAGGCGCCGATCTTCCTGACCGACGGGCAGTTCGACTACCGGAAGTACCTGGCCGAGATCGACAACCCGAACACGCAGCTTCCCTGGGCTCAGGTCGAGGCGATGGTCGCGGCCCAGCTCCCGACCCAGAAGCTCCAGAACGAGATCATAGCGGCCGCCAAGGTGTCCGACGGCGACGTCCGCGATCGCTTCCTTCTCCAGAACGAGAAGATGAACCTCAAGTTCGTCGGCTTCGACCCGGACAGCTTCCCTGTCGATACCACCCGGGTCAGCGGACCCGACGTACAGAGCTACTACAATGCCCACAAGGAGAAGTTCACGGGACCGAAGGAGGTCAAGGTCCAGGTGGTCCTCGTGCCGCGCGAGCCGAACGACCAGGACTTCGCGGCGGCGCGGGAGCGGCTGCAGGGAATCTACGACGAGGTCCGCGCGCAGCCGGACTCCTTCTCGGCATTCGCGCGCACCTACTCCGAGATCGGGAGCGCCGCCTCGGGCGGCGACCCGATGGGCGAGCCGTATTTCGACCAGATGCGCCCGACCTTCCGGGCCGGGCTCCGCACCGTCATGACCGGCCAGATCTCGCCGATCCTCAAGGAGGAGAAGTCGCTCCACATCTTCCGGGTCGACCGCCGCTACCCCGATCCACAGTCGGGGCGGGAGCGGATCAAGTACCACGAGATCGCGATCCGCGTACAGCCGGGCCCCGAGGCGATCCGGGCGATCCGGGCCCAGGTGTCGGACATCCGGAAGCAGGCGACCCGCGACGGGATCGCCGCGGTGGCCGCCAAGCGCGGGCTCCGAACCTTCGAGTCGAACTACTTCGCCGAAGGGATGAGCCAAAACAACGTGTTCGAGCGCTTTCCCGAGATCGAGCAGTGGTGTTTCCGGGAGAAGCCGGGGTCGATCTCGCACGCGGTGCCGACCGAGACGGGCTGGTACCTGTATCAAATCCTGGATCGGCGTGAGCCCGGCGTTCGCCCGCTCGACGCGGTGCAGCACGAGGCCAAGCTGGCACTCATCCGCTCGCTCAGGGAGGCTCGCGCGCAGGAGGCGGCCAAGCAGGCCCTCGCCGCTGTCCGTGCTGGCGCGAAGCCGGAGGACGTCGCGAAGCAGTACCAAGGCTTCTACGGAGAGCAGGGCGATGTGACGCGCAACGGCGTCATGGGCCGGCTCGGCATGGACGCCAAGTCGGTCGGGATCCTCCTGAACGTGCCTCCGCAGACATGGAGTCCGATCATCACCGGGACGGAGAAGGTCTTCTTCGCCTACATCGTCGATCACGTGAAGCCACCGGAGGATCAGTACGAGCAGCAGAAGACCGCCCTCCGGCAGACCCTGATGAACGAGCGGCGCCGCGTGGTGTTCGAGGAGTGGCTGCAGCAGGTTCGGCGCGAGGCGAAGATCGAGGACTACCGCGAGGACTACTTCGAGGTCTGATCGGGATCCGGCGCTCTCGAGCGGGCGCCGGTCACACGCGGGCTAGCGCCGCGGCAGGCGCGGCCTCACCTTCGGCGGGACCGGGGCGATCCTCCGGCCCCGCCTTCGTGCTTCAGGATTTCTTCTCGTCGCCGTGACTGTCCCCGACCTGCTTCTTGTCCTGGGCGGAGAACTCGGTCTCGACGTCCCGCATCCCGCGCTTGAACTCCGTGATCCCCTTGCCGATCGACCGCCCGATCTCCGGGATGCGCTTCGCCCCGAAGACGAACAGCACGATCAGGAAGAGCCAGAACAGCTCCTGGGGGCCTAGATTGAACATCGCGTTTACCCTTCTCTCGAGCCGCCCGCGCGGGCGGCTCCGTGGTGGTCAGCGCGGCTGCGTCCAGCGCCGTGCGTCACGGCCCACGATGACCGTAACGTCGATCATCTCCTGGGTACCGACCTGTTGGATCAGATGCCGCGTGCCCAGGTATTCGGCAACGATCCTTCCCGACTCCGGCGTCTCCGTCCGGTTCACGACGAGCGTGCTCCGGTAATCGGATCGATCCGCATTGCTCACGTCCAGCACGTCGAACCCGCCGTCCCTGAGGTACGACGCCAGCTCGCCCGCAAGCCCCGGCCGTCCGCTCCCGTTCAGGAGCTCGATCCGGATCGGCCGCTTGGGCGATCCCGCCGGCCGCGGACCGACCCGAAGGGTCGCCGACACAGCGAACGCGGCGATCAGGAGGAGCAGGAGCCCGATGGAAAGGTCGAGAATCCTCGACTCACGGCTCTCCTTCTTCGCCATCCGTGACGGCCTCCGCCGTCAGCCCCTCCGGCCCCCGCGGCGTCGCGCGGGCTCGCTCGCGTCCGCCAGGGCCCGTGCCAGCTTCCGATACGTCCGGTCGAGCGCCTCCGGCAGCACCTTGGTCGACGCGGTCACGGGCATGAAGTTGGTGTCCCCATTCCATCGCGGCACGACGTGCCAGTGGAGGTGCCCGAGCACCCCCGCGCCCGCCGTCCGGCCCAGGTTCAACCCTATGTTGAACCCGTGAGGGCGGTAGGCTCGCCGCAAAGCGTCCTCGACACGCGCGAGCCAGATCCCCACTTCCGCCGAGTCCCCGGCCGCAAGCCGGGCCAGCGTCCCGACATGACTCGTCGGGGCCACCATCACGTGCCCTACGTTGTACGGGTACAGGTTCAGGAGCACGAGCGCCCGGGGCGTGGCCGCCAGGACCAGGTTCCGGGGTCCGGGCCGCGCTCCCGTCAGACTGCAGAAGAGGCACGGCTCCTTCCGGGCCCGGGGGGATGTCGCCTTGTCGATGTAGGCCATCCGCCAACCGGCCCAGAGCCGGTCCATCTCAGCCCTCTCCCCAGGCGCGGAGCGTCTGCTCGACCATGGCGAGCTGCTCGGGCGTGTTCACTCCGAACAGCTCCCGCGGATCCGACGCCTGGACGACGCCCACCCGGAGACCGCGTGCTTTCACGAGGGCGAGGGTATCGGTCAGATAATACTCCTTCTGCTCGTTCTCCGCTCGAAGCGATCCCAGCGCTTCCTGGAGCACGTCGCGCCGGAAGCAGTAGACCCCGGAGTTGACCTCCGCGACCTTTCGCTCCGCAGCCGTGGCGTCCTTCTCCTCGACGATCTTCTGGAAGTCGCCCCGCCGGTCCCGGATCACGCGGCCGTATCCGGCCGGATCGTCCAGCTCTCCGGAGAGGAAGGTCACCCCGCTCCGGTCGGTCATGTGACGCTCGATCAGGCGGCGGATGGTCATGGTGCGCACGAGCGGCATGTCTCCCGCGAGCACGAGGACCGTGTCGCCCCCCTTCTCGGCCCCCTTCTCGATCTCGGACCAGGCCGTCTGCACGGCGTGGCCGGTCCCGAGCTGGGGGGACTGCAGGACGAAGTGAACGTCGCGCCCCTTCAGCGCCTCACGCACCAGCTCCTCCTTGTGCCCGACGACGAGAACCGTATACGCGGGATGGAGCGGCGCAAGCTGGCCGAGCACGTGGATCAGGAGCGGCTTGCCGAGAGCGCTGTGGAGCACCTTGGGCAGGTCCGACTTCATGCGCTTCCCCTGCCCCGCCGCGAGGACGACGGCGGTGAAGGGTCCGAGTCCGAGCGGGTTCATGCGTTCTCCCGAGGGTGGTGGTCGGGCCGCGGGGTCATGGGCGGCTCCGCGGGGCATTGAGCGGCATGTTGTCGATGAGCCGCGTGCGGCCGATGCGGACGGCGGCGATGAGGAGTCCCCGGCCGTCGAGGCGGGTCAGCGGCTGGAACGTGCGCGGATCGACGAGCGCGAGGTAGTCGATCTGGTCCGGCTTCGCCTCGCGCGTGAGCGTGCGCTTGGCCTCGGCCAGGATCGCGCGGGCCGAATCGGCGCCGTCGCGAACGGCCTGGCGCGCGGCCTTGAGCGCCCGCGGCAGTCCACGCGCGCGGGCGCGCTCCTCGGGGCTCAGGTACGCGTTCCGCGAGGAGTAGGCGAGGCCGTCCCGCTCGCGCGCGGTCGGGCAGACCGATACGTGCACCGGCAGATCGAGGTCCCGCACCATGAGCATCACGAGCGCCGCCTGCTGCGCGTCCTTCTGGCCGAGGTAGATCGTATCGGGACGCACCGTCTCGAGGAGCTTGAGTACGACTGTCAGCACTCCCGAGAAGTGGCCCGGCCGCGCCTCCCCTTCGAAGACGTCTCCCATCGGTCCCGGCGTCACCTGGGTCGCGAAGCCGGGCGGGTACACCTCGGCCGCGGTCGGCATGTAGAGCCAGTCGACGCCCGACCAGCGGCAGATCCGGGCGTCGTTGAGGTCGTTTCGAGGGTAGCGGGCGTAGTCCTCGCGGGGACCGAACTGGAGCGGATTCACGAAGACGCTGACCGCGAGCCGGCGGCTCTCCCCGCGCGCACGGGCGAAGAGCGCGGCGTGCCCGTCGTGCAGGGCACCCATGGTCGGGACGAAGCCGATCGATTCGCCGCTCCTCCGGGCGCGGCGCGCCAGGTCGCGCATCGTCTCCGGGTGGGTCACGATGCGCAAGGATCGCGCTCCGGGGTCGCGGCATAGCTCTCGGCGGCTTCCGGGTACCGTCCGGATCGGACGTCGTCGCGGAACGCCGTGAGCGCGTTCCGCATCGTCCCGGCCACGTCCGCGTAGCGGCGAACGAACTTGGCCGGCTTCCCGAAGGAGAGCCCGATGAGGTCGTGGAGCACGAGCACCTGCCCGTCGCACCCCGGCCCCGCGCCGATCCCGATCGTCGGGATGTGGAGCGCTTGCGAGACCTCGGTCCCCAGCTCGAGCGGGATCCCCTCGAGCACGAGCGCGAAGATGCCTGCGCGCTCGAGCGCGAGCGCGTCCTCGAGGAGGGCGTCGGCCTCCTCGCGTCCGCGCGCCTGGACGCGGTAGCCGCCGAAGCGGTGCACCGACTGCGGCGTGAGGCCGAGATGTCCGAGCACCGGGATGTCGGCCGCGAGGATCGCCTCGACCTGCGGGAGCACGCGGCGTCCGCCCTCGAGCTTCACGCCCTCGGCGCCCCGCTTGACGAGGCGCGCGCTGTTCCGCACGGCGTCCTCGGGGCCCGACTGGAACGAGGCAAAGGGCAGGTCGACGATCACGAGCGCCTTCGGCTGCGCGCGCATCACGGCGCGCAGATGGTGCGCCATCTCGGCCATGGTGACCGGAATCGTGGACTCGTAGCCGAGGACGACCATCCCGAGCGAATCGCCGACGAGGATGAGATCGATCCCCGCCTCGTCGGCGATGCGCGCCGAGGGGTAGTCGTAGGCGGTGACCGAGGTGATGCGATCGCCCCGCGTCTTCATGTCGCGGATCGTGCGAACGGTGACCTTGGCGCGCGCGGGAGGCGCGCCGCCGGGCACTGCGGGCCGCGTGGACATCAGCGCGCTTCCCCCGCCCGGGTCCCGGGGTTCACGTAGGCCACCCCCTCCCGATGGGACACGATGCGCGTGACGAGATCCTCGAGGTCGCTCGTCCGGTCGACGAAGTTCATCTCGTCCGTGTTCACGACCAGGAGCGGCGCCTCGCGGAAGTGGAAGAAGAAGTAATTGTACGCCTCGGCGAGCGTGGCCGTGTACTTGGGATCCATGAGCTTCTCGTACGTCCGTCCGCGCTGCTGGATGCGGTCGAGAATCCGCTCGGGACTCGCCTGGAGATAGACGACGAGGTCGGGTGCGGGCACCTCCGACTCGAGCTGAGGCGCGATGGCGTCATAGAGCATCAGCTCCCGGTCGCTCAGGTTCAGGTTCGCGAAGATGCGGTCCTTCTGGAAGAGATAGTCCGCCACGATGCCCTCGTGGAAGAGGTCCGGATGGACGCGCTCCCGGAGGTCCTTGTAGCGGCTGACCAGGAAGAACATCTGCGTCTGGAAGGCGTACCGCCGCGGTTCCTTGTAGAAGTCCGGGAGGAACGGATTCGCCTCCGGCTCCTCCAGCACGAGCCGCGCGCGGAAGCGGTCGGCCAGGAGCCGCGCGAGCGACGTCTTGCCGACGCCGATCACCCCCTCGATGGCGACGTAGCGCCCGAGGAGCTGCGTCAACGGCACACGCTCAGTACCAGAAGCGGCCTCCCTTGCGCACGGCCGGGATCGGATCGAGCTTCTTCACCATCTTGCGCACGGTCTCGCCCGTGACGGGGTGCACGAAGTCGGGGTCCAGCTCGAGCATCGGGTGGAGCACGAACGCGCGGCGGTGCGACTCCGGGTGAGGGACCTGGAGGTCCGGCTCGTCGAGCACGAGATCACCGTGGAAGAGGAGATCGAGATCGATCGAACGCGGGCCCCAGCGCTGCGTGCGGACGCGCCCCATGCGCCGCTCGATCAAGAGCAGGTTCCAGAGGAGCGCGCGCGCGTCCAGCTCCGACTCGAGCCACGCGACCGCGTTCAGGAACGGGGGCTGCACCACCTCGCCCACCGGATCGGTGTCGTAGAGCGAGGAGACGCGGAGCACCGACGTGTGCGGCAGCTCGCGCAGCCCTTCGACCGCCTTCCGGATCAGGAATTCGCGGTCCCCGAGGTTCGAGCCGATGCCGACGAAGACCCGCTTCACGCGCGCCCCCGCTCGATCTGGATCTCGGGCACGCCGCTGAAGCCCGAAACCGGGACGTGGAGCTTTCGCAGGCGCACGCGGACCTGAGGCGTGTCGAACTCCTCGAGCAGCGCCAGAGCCAGCTCCTCGGCCAGGGTCTCGATCAGCTTGCAGCGGGACATCTCGACCTGCGACCGCACCATGCGGCCGACCTCCTCGTAATCGATGAACTCGACGAGCGAATCCGGCTTCCTCCGGGCCGTCGGCGCGTAGGCCAGCTCCACGTCCACCTCCACGCGCTGCCCCAGCTCCCGCTCCTTCGCGGTGACGCCCAGATGTCCATACGCTTGGATGCCGGAGAGGCGGAGCCAGTCGAGGCCGGAGGCCGGGCTGGCCTTCCCCCTCGCACTACGTCGCGACGGCGGGCGCGGAGGCATGTGGGACCTTCCAGGGCTTCAGCGCCTCGATCTTCGCGAGCGCGCGCTCCAGGGCCTGGACCGGACAGGTGAGGGCGATCCGGAAGTAGCCCTCTCCCAGCTCGCCGAATCCGGTGCCCGGCGTGAGCAGCACGCCCGTCGCCTCGAACACCCTCGAGACGAACGCCATCGACGTCTCCCCCTCGGGCGTGCGGCCCCAGAGGTAGAAGGCGCCGCCCGGCGGGCGGATCGGACATCCGATGCGCTTCAGCACATCCAGCGCGAGATCGCGCCGCTCGCGGTACACCGCGCGCAGGGCGGGCCCGTGCGCGGGGAGCCCGGCGAGTCCCCACGAAGCGGCGAGCTGGATCGCCTGCGGCGCGCCCGAGTCGACGTTCGCCTTGAGCCTCACGAGCGAGTCGATGAGCGGCGCGGCGCCCACGGCGAAGCCGACGCGCCAGCCGGTCATGTTGAAGGTCTTGGAGAAGGAGTGGAACTCGATGGCGCCGGTGCGCGCCGCCGGGACCTGGAAGATCGAGACGGGCGGCCGGTCGTAGTAGAGCTCGGAGTACGCGGCGTCGCTCGCGACCACGATGCCGCGACGGTCGGCCCACCCGACCAGCTCCTCGTAGAACGAGAGGGGCGCCGTCGCGCCGGTCGGGTTGTTCGGGTAGTTCACGAACACCACGCGCGTTCGGTCGGTGGCCGCGCGATCGAGATCCGCGATCCGGGGGATGAAGCCGTGGTTTTCGTGAAGCGCGAAGCGCACCGCGGTCGCGCCCGCGAAGGAGGTCCCCGCCGCGTAGACCGGATAGCCGGGATCGGGCACCAGCGCCTCGTCCCCCGGGTCGAGGAGGGAGAGCGGGAAGTGCCCGATCCCCTCCTTCGATCCGAGCAGGATCGCGATCTCCCGGGCGGGATCGAGGGCGACTCCGAAACGCCCTTCGAACCAGGACGCGATCCGGCGGCGGGCCTCGAGGAGCCCGGCGCTGGTCGGGTAGCGATGGTTCTCGGGAAGGAGCGAGGCGGACGCGAGCTGATCGAGGATCGGCTGTGGCGTCGGCAGGTCCGGATCGCCGATCGAGATGTCGATCACCTCGCGCCCGGCGGCCTCCGCCTCATGCCGCTTTCGCTCCAGCTCCGCAAAGAGATAGCGCGGCAGTGCCCTGAGCCTCTGGCTCGGTTCGGGGGATTTCATGGCCCGACGTTAGCCGGGGGTACCCCGGGCGTCAAGGGGTGCGCGGCGCCGGAGTCGCGGGCTGCGGCCGCGGCGACGTCGCGGGCTGCGGCGGGGACGACGTCGCGGGCTGCGGCGGCGCTCGCGCGTGCTAGATTCCGATCCATGCTCGATCTCGCCGCCTATCCTCTCGATCGGATCGCGGACCGGGTCGGCACCCCGTTCTGGCTCTACGACGGGGAGTCGATGCGCCGGACGGTCGAGAGCTTCGCTCGCCTCGTGGGAGCGTCCGAGCCCTCGGGTGCTCCGGGCCGGTCGGGTGCTCCGGGGCGGTCGGGTGCTCCCGGGCTCTCGGGCCGGTATGCCATGAAGGCCAACGCCGCCCGCCCCGTGCTCCGGCTGGTGCGTGAGGCGGGCCTCTGGGTCGACGCCACGAGCGGCAACGAGGTTCTCCGCGCGCGACGCGCGGGCTTTCCCGGCGGCGCCGATCCGCCCGTGATCATGCTCACGAGCGACGTCTACCGGGACAATGCCATCCAGGTCCTGCTCGAGGAGCGCGTGCTGCCGAACATCGGATCCCCGGGGATGATCGGCGACCTGCAGCGCGCCGGGTACCGCGGCCCGATCGGCGTGCGCGTGAACCCAGGCTTCGGCCACGGTGCCGTCGAGTCCTGCGACACGGGCGGCCCGTCGTCCAAGCACGGGATCTGGCCCGACGCGCTCGACGGCGTACGCGCGACCGCGCGGGCCGCCGGACTGCCGATCGTGACACTCCACGGGCACATCGGGACCGGCCCCGAGCTGCCCGAGTTCAGCACCAATCTGCGGCGGCTGATGGAGTTCTTCGCGGCGCTCCTACCGTCGTTCCCCGATGCGCACACGGTGAACCTGGGGGGCGGCATCCCGCACCCGTACCGGCCGGACGAGCCCGCGTACGACCTCGCGGACTTCCGCCCTCTCCTCGAGGAGGCGATCGCGAGGCTGGGACGCGCGGCGGGGCGGGCGGTGCGAGTGGAGATCGAGCCCGGCCGCTACCTCGTGGCCGGGTCCGCGGTGCTCGTGACGCGCGTCCACGAGGTGAAGGAGACCCGCAGCAACGAGAAGGGCGAGGGGCACGCGTTCGTGATGGTGGACGCCGGATTCTGCGATCTCTTGCGCCCCGCGCTCTACGGCTCCTATCACCACATCGAGGGCGGCATGTACGAGGTCGGCGTGATCACCGCGATCGAGGAGCGGCTCAACGGCGGTGGCGGCTTCGACATCTACGTGGGCTGCAGCGCGGGCTCGGTCGTAGCCTCACTGCTCGCCAACGGCGTTCGT
>JAEHDN010000375.1 GCA_016880395.1 Candidatus Eiseniibacteriota bacterium | reverse complement strand
TCCCCTCTGGCTCGCGTTCGTCGCCGCGATGATCCCGATCTTCTTCGCATACGACGGCTGGACCGACTCCACCTACGTCGCGGGCGAGGTCGTGAACCCGCGGCGCAATCTCCCGATCGCGATCCTCGGAGGCACGGCGATCGTGATCGCGGTCTACGTGCTGACGAACCTCGCCTACTTCGCGGTCTTGTCGCCCGCGGAGATGGCGGGCGCCGCGGCGGTGGGGAGCGAGACGGTGCGCCGGATCCTCGGCGACTGGGGCGGGCGAGCGCTCGCGGTGCTGGTCGCGGTGTCGACCTTCGGCACGATCAGCGCCTCGATCCTCACCGGACCGCGTGTGACACTGGCCATGGCCGCGGACGGCCTCTTTTGGAAGCCGGCCGCTCACGTGCATCCGAGGCGCGGAAGCCCGGACATCGCGCTCTGGCTCCAGTGCGTGCTCTCGTGGGTGTGGCTGACCGTGGCGGTGGGAGGCTTCGAGGACGTGTCGGGCTGGTTCGTCACGACCTCGTGGCTCTTCTACGGGCTCACGGTCGCGGGTGTCTTCGTGCTCCGCCGGAAGGAGGCCGCGGCGGGCCGCGAGCCCGAGGCCGGATACCGGACCTGGCTCTACCCGCTCACGCCCCTCCTTTTCATCCTCGTCACGCTCGCGATCATCACGAGCGATCTCGGCTCGAGCCAGTGGCGGGCCGCCGCTGGCGTGGTCATCGCGGCGGTCGGGTTCCCGATCTACCACTTCTGGTTCGGACGGAGCCGCGCGGGCGGAGCCTAGCGGACGCCGACCCGCGGCCCCATCCTCTAGCGCAGGCGGGGGCAGGAAGGAACTGCGCAAGCGCGAGAAGCGGAAAGGGGGCGGGTGCCCAGTGCACCCGCCCCCTCGCGTTCGACGAACCGCCGGCCCTTAGGCCTGCTGTGCCTGCTTCGGCTGGTACTCCGGCGCGTTGTGCTCGAAATCCCAGAGGAACGGAGGCTCCACGCCGAGCTGCCGCAGGAAGGCGTAGAGCTGCCCCCGGTGGTGCAGGTGCTCGTCGTAGACGATGTGAATGCACACCCAGCCGGGGAACGACAGCCCGCCCCACTCGGTCTGGACGATGGCCTCGAGCTGTGCGTCCGTCAGAGACTGGACCCTGCGGTCCGCGATCTCCCACGACTCCTTGGCGTACCGCACGAGATCGTCGTGGCTCTTGATCGTGGCCATCTCGATCGGGTCGTTCGCGTCCGTGTACGCGATGTGCCCCTTCGGCACGCCGTCCGTCACGAAGCGCATCTGCGCGTACATGTGCGTGACCAGCTCCTTCGCCGTGCGCATGTCATTGCAGGGACGGGCGTCGAGCTTGTCCTTCGGGATCGCCTCGACGCACCGCACGGTCACGCCGTGCATGGTGCGGAAGTGATCCCAGAATCCGGCCATCATCGTCTTGTTCATGGCACTCTCCTCGTCGCCGGCGATCAGCTCTTCGGCTTCACGTCCTTGGAGTTGATGTCGAGGGTGATCATGAAGCCGTTCGTTCCCTTGTACTCGTACGGCTTGTCGCCCGCACGGTACGCCTCCACCTCGTTCTTCATCATCAGGAAGCCGGTGTTCCGCGGCGCGCCGAAGTAGCGGAGATTCTGGATCACGGTCGGCTGGTCCGTCATGCCCACCTTGCTCCGGTGGAGCACCACCTCGCCGATCTTGCCGCCGTCGAGCTTGGCCGTGGCGTCGTCCTTGGTCGCCGTCCACTCCATCGGCGCGTCGGCCCCGACGGTGAAGGACTTCCACTTGACCGGGTAGATGTAGCCGAGCGCGGTCTTCACGCCCTCGCGCTGCTCCGGCGTCACGGACGGATCGAAGTGGAGCACCGCCCACTCCATCTCGCCGTCGGTGAAGTCCGCCCCGAGATCGCCGGCGACCCAGAACTTCACGCCGTCGAGCTTCGTCGCGCCGTAGTTGCCCTTGTTGACCTTGTAGGCGTTGTTGAACTTGCAGAAGTGCTCTCCACCGCCGTGGCTCATGCCTTCCATGCCCGCGTGCTCCGCATGGCCGGCCGGCTCGCCGTTGAAGTAGCACTGGCAGAACATCGGGCACGAACACGCCTCGATGATCGTGGTGTTCATGCTCCACTGCGGGGCCGCCTTCTCACCCGCGGCGAGCACCGCTACGGCGCTCAGGGTGGCGAGTGCGGCGACAAGCAACACGATGCGAAGCTTCACGGGACGTCCTCCATGATGGGTGGGTGGGAGTGACGATCCGGACCCCGAACGGCATGCCCCGTTCGCCCGGATCTTGAAGACCATAGATGTACACCTTCCGGGACCTTTCGTGAAGAGGGAACGGGCAGGGAATTTCCTCGGGTCGGGCGGGGTCGGGTCAGGTCAGGTCTGGAGTCTGCTTCGGAGCTGGTCCGCGCGCACCCTCCGCGCGTAGGCCTCGACGTCCCGCTTCTGCCCGTGGATCTCGACCACCAGAGCCCTCACCACCGCCCGCCGGGATGAGGGGGTGAAGCCGGGATCGAACGCGGGGAACTCCGGCGAGCCCGAGGCCAGTGCGCGGAGACGCCCTTCCAGGCTCTTGGGAACAACGTAGATCCGGAGGAGGGCCACGGTGCGCTCGATCTGGTCCTTGTCGAGGGGCAGGGCCACGCGCGAGCCGCTCTCGCCCGTTCCTCCACCTTCCTCGATGCCGGTCAGCGTCTGCTCGAGGGCGAATGCCCCCGGGATCGCAAAGGGCCGTGGAGTACCGCCGACGGAGGCCAGTCCCGTCGAGAGCCCCTTCGTGCCGTTGACGGAGACCCGGATCTCCAGGGTCCGGTCCTCGTCGTCGGATGCGTCGGTCCGGTCGTAGATCCGCTCCGCGGAGGCGTCGAGCGGGCCCCAGGGCTTGGAGCCCTCCAGCTTCAAGACCGCCCGTCCCACCTCGTCCGTGGCTCCGTCCACGGCCAGGCGAAACCCGCTCGCCGGGAACGGAAGGGACTTCACGATCGCGGTGAGCGCGCCCTGGATCGCGGCTCGATCGGCATCCGAGGCGGGCACCGTCACGATCGTCTCGACGACGTCCGTGGGGGCCTGGGCCGGTGCGGCGGTGGAGACGGCGGGGATCAGGAGGGCAGCCCCGATCGCTGCGGCACAAAGGGCGGTCATCCGGATCAAGGAGCGGGGCATGTCGGGTCCTCCCGTCGACGCAGGACGATGGCGAGACCCCTCATTCCAGTACCCCGGTCACGAGCGTTTCGCTCCGGAAAGCCGCTCGATCCCGTCGTGAACACGCTCCGGCTCCGCGATCAGGCTCAACACCGCATCGTGGTCCTCGAGCTCGTAGAAGTGTCCCGGATGGAGCAGCACGTCCTCCTCCTCGAGAGCCCATACCGCCGCGTCGGGCGCGTCTCCGGCGGGCGAGCCGGGCAGGAAGCGGAGCACCGCGCTCCACCCGCCGTCGCCGCGCAGGAGATCGTACCCGGCGCGGTCCGATCCGGCGACGAGGGTCCGGAGGTTCTCGTGGATCCGGGCCAGGGCCGCGCGGTGGAACGTGTCCCGCCGCTCGAGGACCCACGGAAGCATCGCCTGCGCCGGAGCTCCCACGGAGAGGAAGAGGTCCGCGATCCACTCGAGCCCTTCGTACGCGCGGGCGGCCATGGGTTCCGGGCCCGTGACGGCGATCCATCCCAGCTTCATCTGGGGAAGCCCGCAGAGCTTCGAGATCCCGTTCAGCCCGAACGTGAGCACCCCCCGGTCGCCTAGGAGCGAGGGGAGAGGCGCATCGCGCGGCGGCCACGGGAAATCCCCGAACACCTCGTCGGCGATCAGCGCGAGCCCGCGCTCCGCGCAGAGCGATTCGAGCGCGGCCGCCTCCCCCGCGTCGAGGCAGGAGCCGGTCGGGTTGTTGGGCTGGACCACGACGACCGCGCGCGTTCTTGGTCCCACGAGCGCCTCGACCGACTCGAGGTCCACGCGCCAGCCCTCGTCGTAGCGCAGGCGGTAGGAGGCCAGCCCCACGCTCTCCAGACGCGCGAGCGGCTCGAAGAGGGGATAGCTGGGGCGCGGCACGAGCACCTCGTCTCCGGGATCGCAGAGGAGCCGGAACAGGTGGGCATAGGCCTCGCTCGTGCTCGAGGTGAGGAGGATGCGATCCGGCTCGCTCGCGCTGGTGCCGCGCGCGCGATGGTATGCCGCAACGGCCCGGCGTGCGGCCTCGGTCCCGCGCGGGTCGGGGTCGTAGTGGAGGAGATCTGCCCCCCGTAATGCCGCCTCGAGCCCGGCCGCCCGGGGCAGCCCGACCCGGGTAGGATTGGCGACGGTAAGATCGAGAATCCCCCGTCCGGCGCCTCGCTTGGCCTCGATCGCGCGGGCGAACGGGCTCGGCTCGAACTCGGGCGGCAGCCGGCCGTGTGAGGTCACCCCCGCCGTCCCGGGCGCACCGCCATGGCCGCAGCCGCGCTCAGTCCTTGGCCTTCGCGGTCGCCATGTTCCAGATGGTGTTCACGGCAGCCAGCACGATGGCCGCGAGGAGCGCTGGCAGGAAGCCATTGATGCTGAACGTCGGGATGATCCACGCCACGAGGAGCAGCATCAGCGCGTTCACGACGAAATAGAAGAGCCCGAACGTGACGAGGATGAGGGGAAACGTGAGGATTTTGAGGATGAGCCCGAGCGTGGAGTTCAGGATGCCGAACAGGAGCGCGGCAAGAATCGCGGTTCCCCAGTTCGGGACATAGAAGCCGGGGATGATCCTCGTGAGCACCAGGAACATCGCCACGATCACGACGAAGTGCGCGAGCGCCTTGACCATCGGGACTCCTCCTCCAGAGTGGTTGCGCGAGGTTCGACGGACGTTCCAGCCTAGCACGGACCGAGCCGGCGCAAAGGAGCTTGCATGCATGCCCCGGCCACCCTACTCTGGTCGCGCCCTTACGGGCCGGCGCGCTCGCCCCGCGTCGTGAACCGCACCGATCCGCCGTATCCGTTCCAGCAGGGGGGCTCGACCGCTATGGAGAGCACCCCATGGACTTCGATCATTGGTACCGCTGCACCCAGTGCGGCTACATGTACACGCCCCAGCAGATCCAGGCCCTGATGCAGCTCGTTCAGGCGCGCGAGGAGTCCTCGAGCGCCCTGCCGGCCTCCGAATCGACGCCCGACCTCCCATGCCGTAAGCGGGGCTGCTCCGGGCACCTCGTCGTCACCCGGGAGATCCATAGAGACGCGCGCCGCTAGACCTCCGTTGCCTGCGCGGACCCAACCCGCTTGTTCGTTGCGAGCCGGGCTTCTATACTGACCGGCTCGCAATTTTTGGGGGGCATCGAGCAGGAGCGTGGACGCACTTCGAGATCGGCTGGCCCGGATCCGGGACCGCATGGCTGCGGCCGCCCGTCGTTCCGGACGCGAGCCTGAGTCGGTGACGCTCCTGGCGGTGACGAAGGGTTTCCCGGTCGAGGTTGCCCGCAAAGCGTTTGGCCTCGGCCTCTCGGATCTGGGGGAGAACCGGGTCCAGGAGGCCGAGAGAAAGATCGCCGCCATGGAGGGCGGTCCCCGGTGGCACCTGATCGGCCACCTCCAGACCAACAAGGCCAGGCGGGCCGTCCAGCTTTTCGAGGAGATCCACTCGGTGGACTCGGTGCGTCTCGCCGAGGAGCTGGCGCGACGCGCGGCCGCGGAGGGCCGCGCTCCGCGCTGCTACATCGAGGTCCGGACCACGGACGAGGCGACGAAGAGCGGCGCAGCGCCCGAGGAGGCGCTCGCGCTCCTCGCGAGGATGCGCGACCTCGCTCCGCTCCGGTGCGTCGGCCTGATGACGATCGGACCGCTCCACGGCGGCCCCCAGGGGGCCAGGGGGTCCTTCCGGACC
>JAEHDN010000374.1 GCA_016880395.1 Candidatus Eiseniibacteriota bacterium | reverse complement strand
TCGACGATGCCCGCGATTCCGCACATGGGAGGCTCTCCGGCTAGATGCGCCGGGTGTCGGCGTCGAGGAACGTGCGGTGCCACTGCTCGAGCACGAGCAGGCACCAGATCCAGGTCCCGTAGTCCCGCTGCCCCGCCTCGTGGAGGTCGAGGACCCGCTCCACGACGCGGCGCTGGAAGTACCCTCGCTCGAGCGTCCTCGGATCGAGGAGCCGCTCGCGCGCATGGCGCCGGAGCTCCTGCTGGAACCAGGCTCCGGTCGGTACGCCGAACCCCTGCTTCGGCTTCGCGAACACGGACGCCGGCAGGAACCGCGCGGCCATCTTCCGGAAGAGATACTTCGACACCGAATCGCGCAGCTTGAGCGCGGGCGGGATCGAGGCCACATACTCGATCAGCGTGTAGTCGAGCAGCGGCGCCCTCACCTCGAGGGAGTGGGCCATGCTCATCCGGTCCACCTTGGTGAGGATGTCTTCCGGGAGATAGACCTTCGTGTCGAGGTACTGGAGCCGGGAGAGGAGGTCCATCGAGCGAAGATGGGGCTCGTCGCGCGAGGGATCGCCGTTCGGCTCGCGGAGCGCGGTCTGCGTGCGCCACGCGGGGCTCAGGAGCTGCTCCTTGATGTACGGATAGAGGCCGAGGCCGTAGCCAGGCGTCAGCGGCGCGTGGTGCGCGGCGGCGTAGAGCCGGTTTCGCCCCGGCGCGGCGAGTGGCATGCGCTCCGCGAGCGGCGCCAGGACGCGGCGGCGCACCGGCGCCGGGATGAGGTGGTACGGGGGCACCCGCAGCGATTCCTGGTACCGGGTGTAGCCCGCGAAGAGCTCGTCTCCCCCGTCCCCCGCGAGCGCCACCTTCACGTGCTCCGCGGCGATCTTCGAGACGTAGTAGGTCGGGATGGCGGAGGAATCGCCAAAGGGCTCGTCGAAGTGCCAGACGAGATCGGCCAGGATCCCGATGGCTGCCGGCCGCACCTGGAACTCATGGTGCTCGGTTCCAAAGTGGCTCGCGATGACGCGGGCGTCCTCGATCTCGGAATAGCCCTTCTCCTCGAAGCCGATCGTGTACGTCTTCACGGGGCGGTCCGAGAGCTGGGCCATCATGCCGACCACCGCGCTCGAGTCGATCCCCCCCGAGAGGAACGCGCCCAGCGGCACGTCGCTGATCATCCGACGCCGCACCGCCTCGCGAAACAGGTGCTCGAGACGCTCGAGGCGCTCGTCCTCCGTGCGCTCGGGCTCGGTGACCCGGAAGGCGACGTCCCAGTACGGCCGGATGGAGAGGTTGTCCCCCTCGAGGATCAGGTAGTGCGCGGGCGGCACCTTCCGGATGGCGCGTAAGATCGTGCGCGGCGCGGCCACGCACCCCGTCGTGAGGAACTCGTCGAGGGCGTGCGGGTCGATGTCGCGGTCGATGCCGCCGTAGCCGAGGATCGCCTTCATTTCCGAGGCGAAGACGAACCGGCCGGGCCGCGCGTGGTAGAGGAGGGGCTTCTTCCCCAGCCGGTCGCGGGCGGCGAACAGGCGGCGGCGGGACGCGTCCCAGATCGCGAACGCGAACATCCCGTTGACGTGCGCCAGGCAGTCCACGCCCCAGGCTTCGTACGCCCGGAGCAGCACCTCGGTATCGGAGCGGGAGCGGAAGCGGCTCCCCGCCGCCTCCAGCTCCGCCCGCAGCTCGAGGTAGTTGTAGATCTCCCCGTTGAAGACGATCGTGTAGCGCCCCGACCCGTCCGCCATCGGCTGACGTGCCGCGTCGGAGAGGTCGAGGATGGCAAGCCGCC
>JAEHDN010000373.1 GCA_016880395.1 Candidatus Eiseniibacteriota bacterium | reverse complement strand
TAGAACGAGGGCCCGGCCTCTCGGTCCGGGCCCTCGATTGGTCACTTCAGGGACGGTCAAACCGTGTGACGCTCCAGAGGTTGGTGCCGCGGCGTTCGGTGCCGTAGATGCCGTTCAGGCCGTAGTTGTTCGCGCGGTTCGAGACGAAATAGATGGTATTCCCGTCGGGCGAGAAGCGCGGATGGGAATCGTCCGCCGGGCCGTGCGTGATCCGGATCGCAGCGCTCCGCTGATTCGTGTCCGCGCGGATGATCCAGATGTCGCGCTCTCCCCCCTTGGTGTTGGGGTCGGAGAACACGATGTACTTCCCGTCCGCGGACCAATCCGGCTCCGCCGCGCTCGAGTCCGCGAGCCACTGCGACACCGACGTCGCGGGTGGTCGGGTCGCGGCCTTGTAGAACCCGTTCGGGGTCTGGCCGTTCGCGTGGAAGAACCGGAACGCCACGGTCACGATGGAGTCCGGCAGGCCGTCGCCGGTCACGTCCGGTCCCCAGTTCGGCATCCAGAACGTGCGGCCGCTGAGCGGGAAATCGGCAAAGACCCGCTCGGGTGCGGGCAGGACGGTCGGAGGCACAGCGGGGATGTCTCGGAAGAGGACGCGCGGGTTGGATGCCGACGCTGCGCCGCTATCCGAGTTGTACATGAGCCAGCTGCCGGTGTGCGTGAAGCGCGGGTTGGCGAAGTTCTTGGAAGTGTTCGTGACTCTGGTAAGGGTGCCCGCCGTCGTCGGATCGGCGCCCGCCCCAGGTGAGATCCAGACGTGCTGGCTGTCGCCGGCGGTGGCCCTCGCGGCGAACGCGAGCACCTGGCCGTCCGCCCTCATGGTGGGCGAGTTGGCCGTGAAGAATCCCTGCGTCTTCTGCTCCGATCCGAGTCCGGCGCCGGGCACGTAGTAGATATCGGCTTCCCCCGTGGCCACGTTCCGGAACTGCGCATAGACGAGCCCCCCGCTCGCGACCGGAGCGGGGTCGTATTGGATCTCCGCGCTGGTGGTCCAGCGAACGTAGTCGTTGTCGACCAGGATCTGGAACGTCGTGGTCTTGAAGAATTGAGCGCCCGAGCCCGTGATGTTGTCGTACGACTCGATCGACACGGTGACCGGATAGGTCCCGATCGAGTCGGGAGCGACCCAATTCACGGTGGCGGACGTCGAATCGAGCAGGGTGCCGGCGCCGGCGCGCCAGTGATACGTGATGGGATAGCCGTTGACGTTGCTGATGAGGACGGTCAACTCGTTTGTCACACTACGGATCGCGGGCTCGTGGTCCACGCTGATCCCCACGATCAGGGGGCTGTAGACCCCGGGCTCCTCGACCTTCTGGACTGTATCGGAGCAGCCCGAGAGGGCCAGGGCCAGGCACAAACCCGCCCCAATGCCTCGCATCCACTTCATAAAAGGGGAAAACTCCTTTCTGGGGGACACGGCCGTGGTGTGGCGAAAAGCTAGCAAGGCGGGGGGGAACCGTCAAGGGCCGGTCGGTGGGGTCTCCCGGAGCGGCCCGGGGCACTTGGTCACAGAAATCGCGACTCCGCCTCCTTCAGCACGCCCATGAAGGCCTGCGGGGTGGCGCTCGTTCGAAGCGCGTTCCGCACCGATTCCTCCTTGAGGAGCCGGGATACGTTCGCGAGCGCCTTGACGTGAGGTCCGCGGAGGGTCTCGGGCGAGACCAGGAGGATGAAGAGGGTGGCGGGCTCCCCGTCCATGGAGTCGAATTCGATCCCCGCCGGGGCGACCCCGCAGGCGGCCACGAGATGATCGAGGAGCCTGGTCTTCCCGTGCGGGATCGCCACGCCGTTCCCGATCCCCGTCGACATCATCGACTCACGCTGGAGGACCTTGCTGAGGATCTCCCCCTTCGTGTTCACGCCGTGCGCGCTCTCGAGGAGCTGGACCAGCTCCTTGATGCACGACTCCTTGTCGCGCGCCGCGAGCGACATCCGGATCGCGTTCTCGTTGATCAGCTCGGACAGTTGCATGGACAACCCCGGGTGGCCGAGGGCGACACTCATCAGGGGTGGGGCTGCGCCGGACGGCGCGACGCGCGACGCTACGGCGGCGGGGATGGGAGCGTCAAGCGGAAAGCGAAGGGAACACGGAAGCTATCGCCTCAGCGGCCGACCGCGACCTCCTCCCGCTTCTCGGCCCGCTCGAGCACGAACGGAGCCTCGTCGTCGGGACCGACGCTCACGTGGACGTGATCGCCGGGGTGGAACTCGCCGCGGAGGATCGCCTGCGCGAGCGGATTCTGGACCCGCCGCTCGATCACGCGCCTGAGCGGGCGCGCTCCGAACACGGGGTCGTAGCCCTCGACCGCGAGCCGGTCGAGCACCGCCGTGGCCACGTCCAGCGTCAGCTCGCGGTCGCGGAGCCGCCGCTCCACCTTGGCCAGCTCGAGCCGGACGATCTCGCGGAGCTCGTCGCGCCCGAGGGGCTCGAAGATCAGGATCTCGTCGATCCGGTTGATCAGCTCCGGACGGAAGTGAGCCCGGAGCGCGCCCATGAGCGGCTGGCGGAGCTCCTCGGCGGTCGCCCCCTCGGCCTCGAGGATCAGGTCGCTTCCGATGTTGCTCGTCAGGATGACGATCGCATTCTTGAAGTCGACCGTCCGACCCTGCCCGTCCGTGAGCCGCCCATCCTCGAAGATCTGCAGCAGCACGTGCGCGACATCCGGGTGGGCCTTCTCCACCTCGTCGAGGAGGATGACCGCGTACGGACGGCGGCGGACCGCCTCGGTGAGCTGCCCCCCTTCCTCGTATCCCACGTATCCCGGAGGGGAGCCGATCAGCCGCGCGACGGAGTGCTTCTCCTGGTACTCCGACATGTCCACGCGGATCATGGCGCGCTCGTCGTCGAACAGGAACTCGGCGAGCGCGCGGGCGAGCTCGGTCTTCCCCACGCCGGTCGGGCCGAGGAATAGGAACGAGCCGAGCGGCCGGGTTGGATCCTGGAGCCCGGCGCGCGCGCGCCGCACGGCGTCGGATACGGCGCGCACTGCGGCGTCCTGACCCACGACCCGCTCCCGGAGCCGGTCCTCCATGTGGAGGAGCTTCGCGAGCTCGCTCTCGAGGAGCCGCTGCACCGGGATCCCGCTCCAGCGCGCGACCACCTCGGCGATGTCCTCCTCGTCCACCTCTTCCTTGAGGAGCTTCAGATCCTTCTGGATCGCCGCGAGCGCCGCGGTGTCGGCTGCGAGCTGCTTCTGCACGCGCGGCATGTCGCCGTGGCGGATCCGAGCGACCCGCTCCAGGTCTCCCGCGCGCTCGGCCTGCTGCTCCTCGTTCCGGAGCGCCTCCATCTGCGCCCGCCCCTCGTTGATCTTCGCGACCGCGGCCTTCTCGCGCTCCCAGTGCTCCTTGAGGCGCTTGAGATCCTTCTCCGTCTCCGCGATCTCCTGCTCGATGAGCCCGCGGCACGCCTTCGCGCCGTCGTCCCGCTCGCGCTTGAGCGCGAGCCGCTCGATCTCGAGCTGGCGCCTCCGGCGCTCCAGCGTGTCGATCTCCGCCGGCATGCTGTCCATCTCGATCCGCAGCCGCGAGGCCGCCTCGTCGACGAGGTCGATCGCCTTGTCCGGCAGCTGGCGATCCGTGAGGTAGCGGTGGGAGAGCACCGCGGCCGCCACGAGCGCGGCGTCCTGGATCTTCACCTTGTGGAAGTTCTCGTACCGTTCGCGGAGCCCGCGCAGGATCGCGATGGTCTGCTCCACGGTGGGCTCGGAGACGAAGACCGGCTGGAACCGGCGCTCGAGCGCGGCATCGTTCTCGATCCGCTTGCGGTACTCATCGAGCGTCGTCGCGCCGATGCAGTGGAGCTCGCCGCGCGCGAGCGCCGGCTTCAGGAGGTTCGAAGCGTCGAGCGCCCCTTCGGCCGCTCCGGCGCCCACGAGCGTGTGGAGCTCGTCGATGAAGAGGATCACCTGCCCCTCGGAGCGGGTGACCTCCTTGAGCACCGATTTGAGCCGCTCCTCGAACTGGCCGCGATACTGGGCCCCGGCGAGGAGAGCGCCGAGGTCGAGCGCGAGGACCCGGCGGGACTTGAGGCCTTCGGGCACGTCGCCGCTCACGATCCGCTGGGCGAGCCCCTCCGCGATGGCGGTCTTCCCCACGCCCGGCTCGCCGATCAGGACCGGGTTGTTCTTGGTGCGGCGGGAGAGGACCTGGATCACGCGGCGGATCTCGTCGTCTCGTCCGATCACCGGGTCGAGCGAGCCCTTGCGGGCGGCCTCCGTGAGGTCGCGCGCGTACTTCGTGAGGGCCTGATAGGTCTCTTCGGGATCGGGCGTGGACACCTGCTCACCTCCGCGCACGCTGAGGAGCGCATGATAGACCGATTCCCGGGTCGCTCCCGCCTCGCGCAGGATGCGGCCCATCTCGGACGTGACGGCCGGATCGAGCGCGCCGAGCAGGAAGTGCTCCGTGCTCACGTACTCGTCCCGGAGCCGCTCGGCCTCCACCTCGGCGTGCTCGAGCATGGAGGCGACGCTCGGCGAGAGCACGGTCTGCCGCCCGCCCGAGACCTTCGGCAGCTCGCGGAAGCGACCCTCGAGCGCGCGGCGGATCCGGTCGACGTCGACCCGCGCCGCCTCGAGGACCGGCACCACGGCGCCCCCCTTCTGGTCGAGGAGCGCCTCGAGCACGTGCTCCGTGCCCACTTCGGGGTGCCCGGCGCGCTCCGCGAGGCGCTGGGCCTCCGCGAGCGCTTCCTGACTCTTGGTCGTGAACTTGTCGAATCGCATTGGCCTCGCCTGCCGCGCCCTGCCGCGCCCGATTCGAGTATACGCTCGGCCGCTTGAAGGCCAAGCGGCGAGGTGACAGAATCCGGCCCCGCATGGCTTCCGACGAGCCGTATCAGCCTCCGGACATCGCGGGCGTCTGGGACAAGGTCGCCGCCACCTACGGGTCGATCGATCCCAGGGCGCCCGATTACCAGGCCTATCACCGGCATCTCCTCGAGGCCATCGGCTCACCGGCGGGCCGGTCGATCTGCGAGGTGGGCTGCGGCTCGGGCACCACCAGCGCACTCCTCGCCTCGCTCGGCGCGAGCATCACGCTCGTCGACCTCGCCGAGCGCTCGCTCCGGTTCGCGCGCGAGCACTTCGACCGGCTCGGCCTCGGGGCCGACTACGCTCGCATGAACGGGCTCCGCATGGCCTTCCGGGACGGCGCGTTCGACGTGGTCTGGAACGGAGGGGTGATCGAGCACTTCACCGACGAGGGGAAGACGGCGCTGCTCGCGGAGATGTGGCGGGTCACGAAGCCGGGAGGGCTCCTGCTCGTCACGGTGCCGAACGCGCGGGACTACCCCTTCATCGCCGGCAAGACGATCGCGCGCTGGCGCGGGAAGTGGATCTTCGGCTTCGAGGACGATCTCACCGAGGCGCGCTTTCGGGACCTCGCCGCGGCAGCCGCCATCCCCGGGCCTGAGTTCGGCGCGCACAATCCGGTCGTGGGATGGTGGTTCCTGCCGTGGGGACGCTCCCTCACGCGACGCCTCGGGCTCGATACGCCCGAGCGGCACGCTCGCGCGAGCCGGTTCGGGCACGTCCTCACGCTGACGGCGCGGCGCCCCGCCTGAGGCAGGGCCGGGCCGCCGCGGCCGCGCTGCGCGGCGCTACGACTTCGGGTTGAGCCGCTCCTTGGCGAGCGCGGCTTCGGGGCTCTTCGGGTACTTCTGGATCAGCGCGCGGTAGGTCTTCTGCGACTCGGCGGTCTGCTTCACGCGCGCCTGGGAGAGGCCTAGCTTGAACATGGCCGCCGGGACCTTGTCCCCCTTGGGATACTTGTCGATCACCTTCTG
The DNA here is from genome assembly GCA_016880395.1 of Candidatus Eiseniibacteriota bacterium. GTDB lineage: Bacteria > Eisenbacteria > RBG-16-71-46 > SZUA-252 > SZUA-252 > WS-9. Next base: position 3,747 of record JAEHDN010000373.1, on the reverse strand, counting down.
GAACTCGACGATCGCGTTCGCGAAGTCCCCAGTCCCGTAGTACGACTCGCCGATCCAGTACTGCGCGTTGTCCGCGACGTCGGAGTCCGGATAGAGGCGCAGGTACGTCTGGAACGATTCGCGCGCGAGATTGTAGCGCCCGGCGGCGATGTCGGAGTAGGCCGCCTGGTACATGGCCTCAGCATCGAGTGTGCCCGTCGTGTCCCGCGCCCCGGCGGCCCGCGTGCTGTCTGCGATCTGCTTCTTCACCGTGTCGAGCTTCATGCTGAGGTTCTTGAACCGCGCGCCCGAGTCGTCGATCTTTCCGTCCAACACGTCGAGGTGCTGGCTGATCTCGAGGAGACGTGTGTCGTTGGTGGCGCGGGTGGCGGCGATCCCTTCCCGCGTCGCGTCCAGCTTCCTCTCCATTGCGTCGATCCGCTTCGCGAGCTGGGCCTGGCTCGTGAGGAGGCTGTCGAGCGCCGATTGGCTGGTGTTGTAGTAGCCGCCCGGTGCGCAGCTCGACAGGGCCATGGCCATGGCGAGCGCGAGCGCGGGCAGCGCGGCGCGTCGGAGCATCACTTCGACACGAAGTGCGCCCTGCGATTTTTCGCCCAGGCGCTCTCGTCGTGCCCGGCGTCGAAGGGGCGCTCCTTGCCGTAGGAGATCGTCGTGAGCCGAGTGGCCGGAATACCGTAGCTCACCAGGAAATCCTTCGCGGCACGGGCACGGCGCTCGCCGAGCGCGAGGTTGTACTCCACCGAGCCGCGCTCATCGCAGTGCCCCTCGATCACGACCGATGCGCTGCCGGCCCGCTCGAGGTACTTGCCGTTGTTCTCGAGCGCCGACTTGGCGTCGGCGCGAAGGTCGGCCGCGTCGAAGTCGAAGAAGGCGTCCTGGAGCGCGCTGGCCTGCGGCTCCGTGGTCGTCTCGGAAGGCGGTGGCGCGGACGGCGGCGGCGGGGCCGTCTCGGTCTCCGTGGGAGGAGCGGGAGGAGGCGTGGTTTCCGCCGTCGTGACCTGCTTGCGCGAGGAGCATCCGAGTGCCACCAGCATCCCCGCCAGCAGCGTGGCAAGGGCCAGCGTCGCAATCCTTGGCGTTCGGCGCATATGAGGTCCTCCTTGGTTCATTGTGTTGAGCCCCAATAACTTCCAGACTTCGCCACCGTACCACACACCCCCCGGACGGTCAACCCGGTCCCGCCGCCTGGGTGCGCTTCCGAGCCCTCGGACCCGCGGCCGGGTTGAAGCTCTCGCCCCCCTTGGTGAGCTGCACGACGTCGCTCCCGTCCGGGTTCATGAGGTAGAGCTGCCGGCGGCCGGAGCGGCTCGAGCTGAAGTAGATCTTCCTCCCATCGGCCGACCAGCGGGGGTTCTCGTTGTGCCCTGCCTGGAAGGTGACCTGGACGGAGTTCTGCCCGTTGGCGTCCATCACGATCACGTCGAAGACCGCGTCGTGGCGCGACGCGTACACGATGCGATCGCCCTTCGGGGACCACTGCGGCGAGTCGTTGTACCTCCCCTCGAGGGTGAGGAGCCGCTGGTTCGAGCCCTCGACGTCCATGACGTAGACCTGGGGCGAGCCGGAGCGGTCGGACGTGAATGCGATCTGGTTCCCCGTCGGGCTGAAGGAGGGGGATGAGTCGATCCGCTGGTTCCGCGTGAGCCGCCGCGCCGTCTGCGCGTCCCGGCTCACGAGGTAGATCTCCGCGTTCCCGTCCCGCGACAGCGTGCAGGCGATCCACTTTCCGTCGGGCGAATAGCATGGAGCGGTGTTGAGACCGGGCCGCGTCGAGAAGGGATACGACGCCCCGCGCCCCAGGTCGAAGAGGTAGAGATCGGGATTGCCCCGCTTGAACGTCGTGAACGCGATCTCCGAGCCCCAGGGCGCCCAGGCGGGCGAGAGCGCGATCGTGCTGTCGTGCGTGAGCTGGCGCGCGTTCTCGCCGTCGTAGTCCGCGATCCAGACCTCTTTCAGGCGGCCGCTCTGCCGGACGAACGCGATCCGGGTCTCCGCGATGCCCCGCTCGCCGGTCAGCGCCTCGATCACGTCGTCGTTGAAGCGATGCATGGCGCGACGCAGATCGCTCCGCGTGGCCGGGTAGGTCCGCTTGAACACCGACTCGGCGGTCCCGATGTCGAGCGCCTCGCCGGTGAACTGCAGGCCGGCCCCGGCCACCTCGACCATCCCCTCGACGCGCACGCTCCCCTGTGCCGCGGGGTTCGGGGTGAGCTTCTCGGTGAGCGGCTCCGTATCGCTGACCGCGAAGACGCCGGAGAGGTCGAAATCGTGTCGGACGACGTCGTGCGCCGCGCGCGCATCGCCTTCCGCACCGGGCCCGGCCCGGAATCGCGCGAGGAGGAGCGGGGACTTGAGCGTGCCCGACGCCTTGACGCCGATGCGCACGTCCGTTTGCGTGCTGGCCCGTCCCGGCCACAGGAGGGCGGGGAGAACGAGCAGAAGCGCGAGAGCGAGACGGCTACTGCTGGTATTCGAACCCAAAGTGGACCCCCAGGTAGTCGTCCGTATATCCCGCTGGAAGCGGCGGGAGCGGGGTGGCGGCGAGCAGCGCGCGCATCGCCGTTTGATCGAAGAAAGCGTAACCCGACGAGGTCTCGACGGAAGCGATCGAAATCTGGCCGTCGTGATGAATGCGGAAATACACCGTGGCCCGAACGAGCCTTCCCCGAGCGTCCATCCCCGGAGGAGGAACCCAGCGCGAGCCGATCTTGTTCCGTATCGCCGCCAGGTAATAGGCGAAGCGGAAATCGCCGTCGGTCGCGACGCTCGTGCTGCGCGTCGAGTCGGCCGAAAACCAGCGCGGGCTCGTGTCCGCCTGTGGCGCGGCGGTCACGGTGCGTGCCGGCGACTTCGCCTCGTCGGCGGTGCGCCTCTTCGCGGCGCCGCGCTCGGGACGGACCACGACCTTCACGCCTGGCGTGTAGCGCTTGATCAGCGCTGGCTTGGGCCGCTCGCGCTCCGGCTCGGCCGCGGGCGCGCTCGCCTCCGCCGACGGGAACGACCGGAGCGGCGTGATGCGCACGAGCTGGGTCCGGGTCCGAGGCTGAGGTCCACCCGACGCTGGAAGGGAGATCTCCTTCCCGGGGCGGGCCTCCGTCACGAAGAAGGTGAGAAGGGCGGCGTGGAGGAGGCACGACGCGGCGATGAAGATCGCGGACGTGCGCTCGTCCGGCGGGGCCGCGCCGCGCCGGAGCACCGACGGCTTCTCCGTCCACCCCATGAGGGGTCTCCCATCCTTGGGCTTAGGCTTCCTGCTCGAGCTGAAGCGCGGCGTGGAGCGCCTTCACCGCGCGCTCGACGTCATCCTTCCGCACGATGCAGGTGATCGTGATCGAGGACGTGCTGATGATGTCGATATTCACATTCTCCTTCGCGAGCGCGGCGAAGACCTCGCCCGCCGTTCCGGCGGACGTGGCGAGCCCCTCCCCCACGACGGAGAGAATGGCCACGTCGGGATCGTAGACGAACGCGCGTGCGCCGATTCGCTTCCGGACGTCCTCGACGATCGGGAGGACGCCGCGTACGTCGTGCGATCCGACCGCGAACGTCACGTCGTTCTTCCCGTCCGATCCGCTCGCCTGGACGATCATGCGGACGTTGACCCCCTGCCCTCCGACCGCGCGGAAGATCTCCGCCGCTACCCCGGGCCGGTCAGGGACGCCGAGGAGCGCGATCTTGGCCACGTCGGAATCGTGGGCGATGCCCCGGATCACCACCTGTTCCATCGAGCCACCCTTTCGTATGCGG
>JAEHDN010000372.1 GCA_016880395.1 Candidatus Eiseniibacteriota bacterium | reverse complement strand
CCGAGCGTGTAGCCGAGCGGCCGGTTCCGGTACACGAAGCTCTCGCCGTAGTAGACGCTGTAGGTGTAGTTCCGCACCGTCGTGTACTCCCCGAGCACGTGGATCGATCCCGCTCCGAACGGGCGGTCGCTCCGCACGCCCACCTGCCAGCCGAAGCGGTCGGGCATCGTCGTGTCCTCGGTGGTGAAGTCGTCGACGAGGACCTCGCCATAGAGCGAGAGATCGGGTGACACGCGCACCACCGCGTCCGCCGAGGCCATGACGTTGCCCCGCACGACCCCCCGCACGGAATCGCTCGACGTCTCGCGGAAGTGGATCCGCTCGACCAGCGTGTAGGGGATGAGGCCGATGCCGTAGAGGAGATCGATTCCGTGCGACGAGTAACGGGCGGCCTCCGAGACGGCGACGCTGAGCCAGGGCGTGGCCGCGAATTCGAGCCGGTGCGCTGCGAGCATCTTGTCCTCGGCCAGGTCGACGTAGCCGCTCAGCGCCGTCGCCGTGAGCCGGCCCGCGATCCGCCCCTGCAGCGAGACGTAGCCCATCGGCCCCGCGGCGTCGGAGAGGAGGAGCGTGCCGCGCCGTCCCGGCCCCCAGCGGAACTCGTCGTAGCCGGCCGAGCCGGTGATCGGGCCGGCGCGTCCCGTGAGCCCGGCATGGAACACCGCGAACTCGACGTCCGTGTTCACCGCGAGCGGGTCGATCCACTCACGCTGTCCGCGAATGCGCGTCACCCCCAGCTCCTCGTAGGCTCCGAACGCGGGCCAGATCTGGAGCCCCATGCGCGCGCTCACCGAGGTCTCGTCCCGCAGGCGGAAGTGCGCCTCCTCGCGCGACTCGTCGTAATCCCCGCGCACGTGCGCCGCGCTCTGGAGCCGGAAGCGGCTCTCGCGCGGTCCAAGGTCCACGAGGGGTCCCGTCTCCTTGGGCGCGTCGGGCGACTCGAGATCGACCAGCTCGCGTCCCAGCTCACGCTCGAGCCGACCGAAGCTCGGGCTAGCCACGGCCTCCGGATGGGTCCGCCGCGCGCGGAGGAGTGCCCGCGCGACATCGATGCGCGCCAGCGGACGCGTGTAGATGTTGAGCGAGTCGAGCCACCCGCGCGCGGCCATGAACTCGATCTCTTGGTACGCGGCATGGTCGACGGGGAGGTACTCGGCCGGTTGCGCGGCCGCCCCTCGAATCCAGACGGCGAGCGCGAGCCAGAGGCCGAGCGCTAGAGCCGCGCGCGCGGCCGGGGTCCTGACGCGCCCGGTCACCGGGGCCGGCGGGTCCTGGCGATGATGCCGACGCCGAAGCCCGTCCACCGGGGCAGCCGGCGGAACGGGTACGGGGAAACCTCGACGAGATCGAAGTGGGAGCCGATCAGCCGGACGATCGCGTCGTAGTCGAACCCCTTGTGATCGTCCCGCTCGACGAGATCCATGCGCCCCAGGGCCGCTCCGAGCACTTCGAGGGGACGATAGTGGAAGTAGTCGCCGAAGAGGCGCTTCGTCACGTACTTGCCGAGAAACACGGGCCCCTTCTCGTTCGGCACGGTCACGACCAGGTGGCCGGTCGTGGCCCGCGCGATCTCCTCGACGTAGGACGCCACGAGATCGGGCGCGACGTGCTCGAGGGTCTCGAGGCAGAGCGCCGTGTCGAACGTGCGGCCCCCGACGTGCTCGCGAAGCTCCGAGGGGGTGCGGCAGTACTCGAACCGGATGCCGGGATTCGAGCGCCAGCGGTCGCGGCCGAGGTCGACGCCTCCTTCCCAGTTGGCGTCGAGGCCGAGGTAGGTCTCGGGCAGGCGCGGCAGGTGGGAGATCGAGCGCCCGTCGAAGCAGCCCAGCTCGAGCACGCTCGCGCAGGGCGCCCCGACCTTCCGGAGGCTCTCCGCAAGCCAGAGGAACCGTGCCCCGTGCAGCCGTCCCCGGATGCCGCCCGAGAACAGGCGCTCGTTGTAGCCAGCCTCGCTCTTCTTCTTCATGGGAGCCGATCCTACGGGACCGCCGCGGGCCCGTCAAAGCGGGCACGCGCCCTGCATAGGCCCCAATCGCCGTCCTGCGCCGGGGTGTGGACTGGAAGCTACAGAGTGCGCCGGCAGCGTCACAAGCGACGCGCTCTGGACGGCCCGAGCGCTGGGTAAGTGATGGAACGGCAATAAGCATCGCCGTGGCACGTCGGCTGCAAGATGCCTGGTCATGGCATTCGTCGAATCATCTCAGGAGGGCATCATGCGACCGCGCACCGCAGGCTCACCGGGTCACGTTTTACGATTCTTCCCTAGCGCCGGGGCGGGACTCGGCGTCCTCGCAGCGGCGGCGCTCTTGTCCCTCGCGCCCGCCCCGGTCCGAGCGGCCGAGAGCGGGGGCTCCACGACGACGCTCGTCCGAAACGATCTCTTCCCGATCACAACGTCCTTCAGCTCCAGCTACAACCACCCGATACGTCGGAGGGCACCCTATCACTACTACGAAGAGGATCGTCGCCGGGATCGCACGTATCCCTATGGCTTCATGAACGTAGGCGGGGGCGTGTTCGATCCCGCCGATCAGCCCGGCAACGGCTTCTGGGGCAGCTTCGCCATCGGCAGCGAGGTCTCGGCTCCGCTCGACATCGGCGGCCAGGTCTCGTGGTACCACCGGAGCTCGAACGGAGAGCAGGTCATCTCCTCGTACGAGCTTCCCAACGGGACCATCGTGAACCAGTCGATCGAGACCCAGTCCGTCGACACGGACCTCCTCCCGGTCATGGGGATCGTCCGGATCAAGTTCCCGGTCGCCCCGCAGTTCACGCCGTACGTGGGCGGCGGCGCCGGCTACGAGTGGCTCTGGGTGGAGGGCACGGACTCGGATGGTGTTCCGTTCAGCAACGATTACAGCGGCTTCGGGGCCCAGCTCATGGGGGGTGTGAACGTGATGGCGTCTCCGACGGTGGGCATCTACGGAGAGGCGCTCTACAACTTCAGCACCCTGGACTTCGACTACTACGACCCCACGCTGAATGCCCAGATCAAGGAGTCCGTGGACATGGATGGGCTTGCGGTGCATGGAGGCCTTCGCTTCCGGTTCTAGTTGTCTCCGAAAGATTTCGTGGGTTACCTTCACCTGAGAAGACCCCGGTCCCGAGGGCGGGACCGGGGGATCTCGGCGTGGTGTAACCAGGGAGGTGTTCGGTGATGGCTCGATCGTACCCGCGTCTGTTTTTGACCTGTCTCGTCGCGGTCGGCCTTGGGGGTGGGGTTGCATCGGCAGCATGGGCACAGTCGGAAGCTCCGGCACCCGCCTCGCAGGCACAGCCTCATAACGAAGGGCTCGGCTTCAAGGGCATCGGCGCGCGCATCGGATTCGTCGATCCCGAGGACGCGAGCGGCACGCTCGTTCTCGGCGGCCACGTGGACGCCGGCACGTTCGTGCACAATGTTCACCTCATGCCGTACGTCGAATATTGGAGCACGGGGGCCGAGGCCGGCACCGTGCACGTCGATCGCAGCGACTTCACCGTCGCCCTGGACGTGGACGTGGACTTCCCGATGGCCGGCCAGCGCATCACGCCCTACTTGGGCGGTGGCCTGGGAGTTCATTTCCTCAGCGTCGACACCAATGCTCCCGGCGAGACCAACAACGATGACACCAAGGCCGGCCTCAACATCCAGGGCGGGCTCCGCAACCAGCTCATGCCCAACGTCAGCCTCTTCGGCGAGGCCCGCTACTCGTTCGTGTCGGACGCCAACTCGTTCAGGCTTCTGGGCGGGTTCACCTACAACTTCATCTACTAGCGCCATACCTCAACCGAGGAGGTCGTGATGAAAGCGATCCGAACGGCCGGCGCGCTGCTGATCGTCGTCTTTGCGCTATCCCTCTCCGCCTGCTCCAAGAAGGAGGAGAGCACCATGTCGAGTGCGGACAGTCTGAACTCGGACATGGGCGCGGACACGATGGCGATGCAGACCATGCCACCGGACGCGACCTCGCCTCCGGCGGAGGCCACGACGCCCGAGCCGAGCGGGAGCGCGAGCAAGCCGTCCAAATCGAAGCCGAGGACGCCGGCGACCCCGGCCTCGTCGGAGAAGCGCACCGTGTCCCTTCCGACCGGCGCCACGTTCATCGTCGAGATGGTGACGCCCGTCAACACCGGCACGTCGAACGTCGGGGACAAGATCGAGGCAAAGCTGGTCGACCAGCTCTCCTCGCCCGACGGCGGCGGTGCCGTCATCGCCGAGACCGGCTCCCTCATGCGGGGCGAGATCACGGATCTGAAGCGCGCGAGCCACGCCAAGTCCGAGGATGACCGGGCGATGGTCAAGATGACCTTCACATCGCTCGAGACCGTCGATGGCGAGAAGACGCTCAACGCCACGGTCACGAACGCCGAGGGGCGCATGATCGCGGGCTCCACGACGAAGCGGGACGCGCTCATCATCGGTGGCAGCACGATCGCCGGCGCGGTCCTCGGCAAGGTCGTGGGCAAGGACACGAAGGGGGCGGTCATCGGCGCCGTCGGCGGCGCGGTGCTCGGCACGGGCGCCGTGATGGCGGCCAAGGGCTACGAGCTGGACGTGCCCGCCGGGAGCAAGCTCTCGATGCGGGTCGACGCTCCGATCACGGTGGTGGCGCGCTAGCACGCACGTGGCGCCGGCCCTGACCCGCGCCCTCCTCGATGTGGCGGTTCGCACCGCCGTCGTCTACCTGGCGCTCCTCGTGGGGCTACGACTCACGGGGAAGCGCCAGGTAGGTCAGTTCACACCGTTCGATCTCCTGCTACTCCTCCTGCTCGCCAACGCCGTCCAGAACGCCATGGTCGGGCCCGACGTCTCGCTCGCGGGCGGCCTCGTGGCGGCGGCCACGCTCCTCGCCCTGAACGGGATCGTCGCCGCGCTCTCCAGGCGAACCAAAGGGGCGGAGCGATTCCTCGAGGGAACCCCGACGATCCTCATCCGCCACGGTCGTGTTCTCGACGAGAGCTTGGCGCGAGAGGGGATCTCGCGGGAGGATCTGCTTCGGGCGCTGCGCGAGCACGGGATCGACGATCCGGAGCTGGTGCGGAGCGCGATCCTCGAGGTGGACGGCTCGATCAGCGTGCTTCGCGAAGACGAGGCGCCGCCCGTGTCCAAGCCGTACCACCGCATCCGGGGGGTGAGGCGTCGGGTCTAGATGATCCGCTTGCCGAGGAGGCTCTGGGTCAGCTCCACGGCGAGGATCGCCGTCAGGTTCCGATCGTCGAGGACGGGGTTCACCTCGACCAGGTCGAGCGATGTCACCGTGGCCCGCTCGCTCAGGATCTCCATCGCGAGGTGCGCCTCGCGGTACGTGATGCCGCCCCAGATCGCCGTGCCCACGCCCGGTGCGTCCTCGGGATCGACCACGTCGAGATCGAAGGAGACGTGGATTCCCGACGTTCCCTCTCCCGCGATCGCGATCGCCTGCGTGACCACGTCGCGCATCCCCCGCTCGTCCACGTCGCGGATCGTGAACACCGTCGCGCCCGAGCGCTTCAACACGTCGCGCTCGCCGGGATCGAGATCGCGCACGCCGATCAGGACCACGCGACGGCCGTCGATCTTCGGCGCGTGACCCCCGAGCCGGACCAGGTCCGGATCGCCCTGCCCCATCGAGATCGCGAGGGACATGCCGTGGATGTTGCCCGACGGGGTCGTCTCGGACGTGTTGGAGTCGCCGTGGGCGTCGAACCAGATCACGCCCACCGAGCGGCCCTGCCGGCCGAAGTGGCCGCTCACGCCGGCGATCGTGCCGATGGCGATCGAGTGGTCGCCGCCCAGGACGAGCGGGGTCCGGCCGGCGGCCAGGCTCCGCTCCACCTCGGCACGCAGCGTGTCGCACGCCGCGAGGATGGCGGGCTTGTACCTGAGATTCGAGGCGCCGATCTCGAGCGTCTCGGGAATGCGGACGTCGATGTCGCCGCAATCGACGACCGTGTGGCCCAGCGATTCGAGGTGGGGCTCGAGATCCGCGATACGGATGGCGGACGGACCCATGTCGACGCCGCGCCGCCCCTGACCGAGGTCGAGGGGGGCGCCGATGATCTCGATGCTTCGCGGTTGGAGGCTCATGGAGCGTGAGAGGGTAGCACTGCCCGGACCGCTGGGCCATACTGCCCACGTGCTCCCCCGCGTCTCCCTCGTGCTCCTCGCCGCGGCCTCGCTGGCGCTGCTCGGCGCCGCTCCAGCCGCCCCTCCGACCGCTCCGCCGTCCAAACCGAGAGCCGCTCCAGCAGTCGCGCCCCCGCCTAGAGCCGAGCCCGCGCTCGAGATCGTGGACCAGGGATCGGTCCGGCTCGAGGGTCACTACGCGCGTCCCGGCGACACGATGCGCTTCGAGTCGCTCCGCCGCTTTCTCGCCGACGGCCATGGAGCGCTTCGCCTGGAGTGGACGACGTGGGCCGAGGGGGACTCGGATCGCATCCCCGAGACGATCCTCCTCACGCGCGGTCGCGTGTACAACCGCGAGGTCCCCGGCGCCCCCTGGGAGGAGCTGACCGGCAGCCCGGCGTTTCGAGCCCGCCTCCAGGTCCTCTCCGGCTTTCCCGAGGTGATCGCGGAGCGGGGCTCGGCCTTCGGCATCGAGATAGAGCGCGCCGGCGGACGCGTGGCCGAGGCCCGCGCGCCCCGCGCGCATCCCCGGCTCGGCGACGTCGTCGACTCGGTGATCTATCGCTACGGCGAGGGAACCGAACCGGTCGCCATCGGACTCACCGTCCACGAGCGGGACCAGGTCTGGTCACTCGAGGAGCTGCGCGTTTCGTCCCGCCAGACCGCGCTTCCCGACTCGCTCTTCGCTCCGCCGCGCGAGGTCGCGCGCGCCTCCCTCGACCCCGACAGCCTGAGCGGCGAGCCCGCGATCGCGGCGCTTGCGCCCGGCGTCTGGTCGGTCGACATGCCGGACATCGAATCGCGCTCCCTCGTGGTCGAGTTCTCGGATCATCTGGCCGTGATCGAGGTCGCCGTCAGCAGCGCGAACGGCGAGCGGCTCGTGAATGCCCTCCGGAAGCGCTGGCCGTCGAAGCCGATCCTGTACGCGCTCGTGAGCCACCATCATCCGCACTACGTCGGAGGCTTGAGGGCACTCATCGCGGAGGGCGCGACCGTCGTGACGACGCCGGGGAACCAGGCGCTCGTGCGGCAGATCGCGGGCTATCCCTTCCGGCTCCGCCCGGACCGCCTGGCCCGCGAGCCCCGGCCCCTCTCGCTTCGCACGTTCGATACGCGGTTCGAGCTGGCGGACAGCACGAACCGGCTCGTTGCGATCAACATCGGCGATCGCTCGCAGCACACGGCGGAGTTCGTGGTCTTCTGGCTCCCCAGGGCCAAGCTCCTCTTCGAGACCGAGCTCGGCTGGGTGACGGTGAACGGGACCCTTCGCGCGTCGCGCCGGGCCTCGAAGCT
>JAEHDN010000059.1 GCA_016880395.1 Candidatus Eiseniibacteriota bacterium | reverse complement strand
CGATCCTTCGGCACGCTCTGGAGCAGGCGCGTGAGATCGTCGCGGCCACTCTGATTGCGGCACGGGCCCGCATAAGTGGACCCCGCGATGTGGGCGCTCTTGTAGAGCGTTGGGAACCCGACGTGCACGAGCATCGGCCTCCGCGCTTCGGGAAGCCCGAGCGACCTCACCACCTCTTCCGGCTGGATCAGATCGCTCTTCGTCGGCAATGTGGGCTTCGGGGGCATGGACGGAGGAGCGGCGCGGGCCGAGTCGGGCGGAGCTGCATGGATCCCGATCGAGGCGAGGGTCGCGACGACGCTGATGGCGAGCGCGGCCAGAACGGCCGGGCGAATGCAGGCTCGGGGGTTCATGTCTGGAGTCTAGAGGGCTCCCCCCGGGGGCGGCCATGGGACTTGGGTACCGTGCCCGGATCACCCTTAGCCGTTCGCGATCTCCCAGATGTGGCCGGCGGGATCCCGGAAGCTTGCGGTCCGCACGCCCCACGGACGATCCGTCGGACCGTTCAGGAGCTCCACGCCCCGCCGCTTCAGGTCCGCGCACATGGCGTCCACGTCCTCGACTTCGATCGTGAACTGGAAGCGGGACCCAGCCTCTGCCGGCGCCACCGGGGCCGGCCCGATGAGCTCCGGCGCCGACCCAGCCTGGAGCAGATTGACGAGGACGCTCCCGAACCGAAAGACGGCGGAGTCGTCGGTCTCGAAGACCGCCGGCAAACCGAAGACCGCCTCGTAGAAGCGCCTCGTCGCGCCCAGATCCTCGGCGAACAGCGTGATCGCGTGAATGCCCTTGGGCCAGGCCGTCGTTCCTTCGATTGGAGCCATGACGATCTCCCTCCCCATGCGTGCGCCGCTCGACGCTATGTGGCTCCATCGTGGGCGGTCAGCTCGGTGCTCTTCCAGTTGTAGCGCTCCCTTCCCCGCGGCAGCCAGTCCGGGAGCGGCATCGCCAGGTAGTCCGACAGCGCGCCGAGGTAGGGCGTGTACAGCAGGCGCAGCTCGAGAAAACGCTGGTCGTACTGGCTCCCCTCCTCGAGCGGCACGCCGGCGGCCACGAGCCAGGCTCGCATCTCGGCCAGACGCTCCGGAGCGCACCGTGTCGCATGTTCGTCCCGGGGGATGAGCCGGAAGACCTGTGTGATGTCGACGACCGTGTGGCGGGCGATGGCGAAGGTGAGCCGTGCCTGGAACGGATCGACACTCCTCACCGAGGTCGCCACGAACGCGGAGGCATCCAGCACCGCGCAGAGCGAGGCGAGCCAGGACTGATTGTCGTGCTGGGATCGGAAGAAAGCGAGCGTCGGATACGAGAGATGACTCTCGAGGATCTCCGCCGCGGCCAGCTCCCAGTCGTGGAACAGTCGATCCAGCGCCGGGCCGGGGTTGCCGCTCTCGAACGCACGGCGAAGGATGAGCGCCGCGGCCGGCGGAGAGCCCGCCCATTCATCGAGCATGGTGATGCGGGCCTCCCGACGCGCGAACTGCTGATAGAGGACGGGCACGTACGAGATCACCATGGCGAGAAATCCGAAGCCGATGCCCGCTTCGACGACGGTGAGGAAGCGAGCCGCGCTGCTCATGGGAATCACGTCGCCGAGGCCCAGTGTGAAGAAGGTGGTCCCGCTCATGTAGAGGTCGGCTCCAAACCCGACCAAGCCCTGCGGCCCCTGCAGGTGCGAGCCGATCGCCCACTGCAGGGATGCGAACCCGACGATGAGCCCCGCCGCCCAGACCCCCAGAAGGACGATGAGCGAGAGCTGGGCATAGTAGCTCAGGAAGAGCTCGCGCTCCTTGGCCCCGCGAATGGTCCTGCCCAGGGATTTCCAGATCAGCCACAGGCTTCGCAGCACGAATCGGGAGAGTCGGATGTCCCCCGGCAGGCGGCGCGGGAGCAGGATCGTCTCGTAGGCATCCCACAGGACGATCGCGAGAAGCACGACACCGAACGCGCCAGCGAGCCAGATCACGATGTGGGTTGCGTGAGGCGAGGCAGGAGGAGGCTGGTGTGCCGAGCCAGGCGGTCGAGGCACCGCTGCCGGCGGCGCATCGGTCCCCGGCGCAGCGCGGCCACCGCCCAGTAAACGCCCCACAGGGGCCACAGGGCCTTGATGCTCTCGATGGTGTTGATCCTCACGTCCCGCAAATGTAGACCGGCGTGGCCGGACCCACAAGCGTGGGTCAAGGGGTTACCGGAAGCGTGGGCCCGCGTGAGGGCGCGCAGGGTGTACGCGGCCACCGAGGACGGTGCCGCCATGTCGAGCACGGCGGGGTGCCAGCGAGCCGCGCCCACTGAGCCCCCGCTGAAGCCACGGTGCAGCGACCCACAAACCGCTGCGCCCCAATCAACTAAATCGGTGATCTCCGGCGCTCCCCGTGCCGATAACTTCTTGGGTATTCCCCCGACATCGTCATGGAAGCGAACCCATCGGCAAGGAACCGGCCCGTGCTCCTACGAACGATCTTTGTACTCGCATTCGCCTGCATCCTATCGACCGGCTGTGACCTGAGCCGGGGCACGGAAAGCCCGCCCACGCGGCCTGTGATTCCGGGGCATATCGTCTTTGCGAGCGATCGCGATGAGGGGCATGGCGAGATCTACATCATGATGGAGGATGGGGCTCACCCGACCCGCCTCACGTTCAACAGCGTCCAGGACGCGGCTCCCCTGCTCTCCCCCGACGGCACGAAGATCACGTTCCGGCGCGAGCTGAATCCGGCGTCCGTGTTCGTGATGAACGTCGATGGCACGTCCCAGGTGGGCCTTGCGCCGGGCAAGCGCGCGGAGTGGTCGCGGGACGGGACAAAGCTCGCCCTCGTGGCGGACAGCCTCGGGGTGATGAACGCCGACGCGACCGGAAAGCACACCTTCGCCGTGGGGGCGTCCTACGTGACCTGGAGTCCGGACGGGAGCAAGCTGGCCTACGTCTCGACAGGGCTTGGCGGACAGGCAAACAACGACATCTACACGATCCTGCCCAACGGGACCGGAGCGCTGCGCATCACGACCGACGGGGGAGCGAAGAATTCGCTCGCATGGTCGCCGGATGGAACCAAGCTCGTCTATGGGGGCCCGCAAGGCGTCTGCGTCATCCCCGCGACCGGAGGTCCCGTGGACAGCCCCAGTCCCGGACGGGACGCCCGGTGGTCCCCCGACGGCCAGCGCGTCATCTTCGTGACCGATGCGTACGACGGGGGGAACGAGGAGATCTACAGCGCGCGGCTCGACGGAAGCGACCCGAAGAATCTCAGTGCGAGCGCCGCGAGCGAGTCCGATCCCGACTGGGGGCATTGATCCCCCACGGCGCCAACCGCCGCGGCGCCGCCCTCGCCGGAACCTCGCGGCCGGCGGCTACCAGACCACATCGTGCTCCACCGGATCCGTGACCTGCTCCCAGGTCGATCCCGGCTGGAGCATCCGGATCACCGCCTCCGCCTCCGGATCCCCCGGCTTCGCCTGGAGCAGCCGCCGCGCGAAGCGAATCGTGGCGTCGGGGTACTTGCGCACCGCGAACCCGCGCATCATCTCACGCATGGTCT
>JAEHDN010000371.1 GCA_016880395.1 Candidatus Eiseniibacteriota bacterium | reverse complement strand
TCGTTATGGCGTTCGCCGGCGGCCGGTGTGAGGTGGCCCAGCCGTTCGACTTGCCCCTCATTCCGTGCAGAAAAGAGCGGGGAGAGGCCTCTCGACCTCTCCCCTCAAAACTCCGGTGGGCTGTTGGGATTCGCCAGGCCACACCAGGCTAGAGCGCGCTGGATGTAGCGCTAGCTACAGCCACCTCCGCTGATCCGTCTGCTATTTCTATGCAATGGACCACCTCCTTTCCGCGATGCAGAAATGTTCGGCCGTAAGGAGGCATATGTCAACGAAATTTGAGCGAAGTCCTATCCCCCGGCCATCCGGTCGAGGAGGAGCCTCACGATCTCCTCCCCCACCGCCTCCTGGGCCTCCACGGTGGCGGCCCCGAGGTGGGGGGTCGCCACGACCCGAGGATGGCGCGCGAGGGGCGAGTCCCGTGGCGGCTCGCTCGCGAAGACGTCGAGGGCGGCCCCCGCGATCGCCCCGCCGTCGAGCGCAGCCAGGAGGGCGGCCTCGTCCACCAGCCCACCGCGGGCCGCGTTCACGAGGATCGCCCCGCGTGGGAGGAGCGCGAGCCGCTCCGCCCCGATCATCCCCTTCGTCTCGGGGCCGCGCGGCAGGTGGAGCGTGAGGATCTCCGAGCGCGCGAGGAGCGCCTCGAGCGGGAGAGGCTCCACGCCCAGGGCGCGCATCGCGTCGTCGGCGACCAGGGGATCGCAGCCGAGACAGGCCATCTCGAAGGCCCGGGCCCGCTGCGCGACGCCGCGCCCGATCTTGCCGAGCCCGACGATGCCGAGCGTCTTTCCCCGCAGCTCCCGTCCCGTGAACTTGGACTTGTCCCACTCTCCGCGCCGGATCGACGCGTCGGCGGCGGGAATGTGGCGGAGGAGCGCCAGGAGGAGGCCGAAGACGAGCTCGGCCACGGCCACCGCGTTGGCGCCGGGAACGTTGAGCACCCCGATGCCCCGCTCCTTCGCCGCGGCCACATCGATGTTGTCGAGACCGGCGCCCGCGCGGGCCAGCCAGCGGAGCCTGGGAGCCGCGTCGATCAGCCGGCGCGTCACCTGCGTCGCGCCGCGGACGATCCAGGCGTCGATGTCGCCGACGAGCGGGAGGAGGTCGGCCTCGCCGAGTCCGCGCCGCTCCTCGATGTGGAGCCCGGGAGCGGCCCGGAGCATCGCGATCGCGCGCGCGGAGAGGGGATCGCTGACGAGCACCCGGCGCGTCGCGACGGAGCCGTCCACGCCGGCCGGAGACGCCTTGGCCGCGCTCACCAGCAGAGCGCGGGCTCTGGCAGATAGGCGCCGCGAATCGACTCCTGCGCCGCGCGCACCGCGGTTCCAGGCTCGGCGCGGAACCCATGATCGATCAGGGCCGCCTCGAAGGCACCGACGAGGCGGAGGATGTCACCGTCGTCGTAATAGCCGATGTGTCCCAGGCGGAAGATCTTCCCCTTGAGCTGGTCCTGGCCCCCCGCGATCTTCACGCCGTAGCGCTGCTCCATCGTCTTGACCACGGCTCCCCCATCCACGCCCGCGGGCACGTGCACCGCCGTCAGCGCGTTCGAGGGCACCTCGGCGAAGAGCGAGAACCCGAGCGCGCGCAGGGCGTGCCGCGTCGCGTCGGCGTTTCGCTGGTGGCGGGCGAAGACGGCCGCGCGCCCTTCTTTCGCCATCAGCGTCACGGCGGCATGCGAGCCGAGCACGAGGTTGATCGCCGGCGTGAAGGGCGTGTCCCCCTTCTCGAGGGCGCCGCGCGCCTTCACGAGGTTGAAGTAGAAGCGGGGGAGCTTCGCCTTCTCCGCGATCGCCCAGGCGCGCGGGGAGAAGCAGACGTAGCCGAGCCCGGGCGGAATCATGAGACCCTTCTGCGAGCCCCAGACCACGCCGTCCAGATCCGAATCGTCGAAGCGAAGGTCGTAGACGCCGAAGCTCGTGACCGCATCGGCGATCGTCGCCACGCCGCGCGCGCGCGCCACGCGCGCGATCTCGTGCGCCGGAAAGAGCGCGCCGGTCGAGGTCTCGCTGTGCGTCAGGAAGAGGAGCCGCGCCTTCGGATGAGCGGTGAGCGCCGACTCCACCTCCTCGACGGTGGCCACCCGGCCCCAGGCCACGCTCACCTTGTGCACGGTGATGCCGTACGCCTCCGCGATCGCGCGCCAGCGGTCCCCGAACTTCCCTCCCTCGACCACGACGGCCTCGTCGCCGGGAGAGAGCAGATTCACGGCCGCGGCCTCCATGGCCCCGCTGCCCGAGCACGACAGCGTGAGCACGGGCTCCTGGGTGCCGAGGTGCTCCGCGAGGAGGCGCGTCGCCTCCAGGAAGAACGCGCGGTACTCGTCGGTGCGATGGTGGATCAGGGGGCGGGCCATGGCCTCCAGGACCTCGGAGGGCACCTGGGTCGGCCCGGGGGTGAAGAGGACGCGCTTCATCGGGGGCTCTCCTGGATCGGTTCGAGGCACGCGCGAGCCGGCACCGGCCGCGGGCTGCTCAATGAGCGAGCGGGAGCTGCTGCTCGTCCGATGCCTCGACCTGCGGCTCCGGCGGGGCGGCAACCACGGGCGGGTTCATCGCGATCTGGAGAACCTCGTCCATGGTTTCGACCAGCCGGAACTTCACGCCGTGGCGCACGGACTCCGGCAATTCTTTGAGATCCTTCTCGTTCAGCTTGGGGAGGATCACTTCCCGGACTCCCGCGCGAATGGCGGCCACGACCTTCTCGTTCAATCCGCCGATCGGCAGGACGTTCCCGAGGAGCGTGATCTCGCCCGTCATCGCCACGTCATCCCGCGTGGGAACGCCGGTCAGGGCCGAGACGAGCGCGGTGGCCATGGTGATGCCCGCGGAGGGGCCGTCCTTCGGGATCGCGCCCTCGGGCAGATGCACGTGGACGTCGATCTCCTTGTAGAAGTTCTTGTCGAGCCCGAGCGCGATGGCGCGGGAGCGCGTGTAGGAGAGCGCGGCCTGTCCCGATTCCCGCATGGTCTCGCCGAGCTTGCCCGTGAGAAGGAGCGCGCCCGATCCGGGCACCACGCTGACCTCGACCGTGAGGACGTCGCCGCCCGAGTCGGTCCAGGCGAGCCCCGTCGTCACGCCGATCCGGGAGCGCCGCTCGATCTGGCTGTCCAGGAACTTGGGCACGCCGAGGTACTGGTGCACGCGCGGCTCCGTGATGTGGAACGGGCGCGGCTTGTCGAGCACGGCCTTCTTGCGCGCGATCTTGCGGCAGATGGCCGCGATCTCGCGCTCCAGGCTCCGGACGCCGGCCTCGCGCGTGTACTGGTTGATGATCGTGCGGAGCGCCTTGTCGCCGATCCGGAGGTCGCTGGGCTCGAGCCCGTGCGCGGCGCACTCCTTCGGGATCAGGAAGTTCGTCGCGATCTCGACCTTCTCGAACTCGAGGTAGCCCGGGAGCCGGATAATCTCCATCCGGTCCGCCAGCGGCCCGGGGATCGAGTAGAGCGAGTTGCTGGTCGTGATGAACATGACCTGCGAGAGGTCGAAGTCGGCCTCGATGTAGTGGTCCTGGAACGTGCTGTTCTGCTCCGGATCCAGCACCTCGAGGAGCGCCGACGCGGGGTCGCCGCGGAAGTCCATGCCGAGCTTGTCGATCTCGTCGAGCAGGAACACCGGGTTCCTGGTGCCGGCCCGTTTCATCCCCTGGATGATCCGCCCCGGGAGCGAGCCGATGTAGGTCCGCCGGTGGCCGCGGATCTCCGCCTCGTCCCGCACGCCGCCGAGCGACATGCGGACGAACTTCCGGCCGAGCGCGCGCGCGATCGACTTGCCGAGCGAGGTCTTGCCCACGCCGGGAGGGCCGACGAAGCAGAGGATCGGGCCTTTCAGCTTCCCCGAGAGCTTGAGCACGGCGATGTACTCGACGATCCGCTCCTTGATCTTCTTCAGGCCGTAGTGGTCCTCGTCGAGGATCCGCTCGACCTCCTTGATGTCGACGTTGTCCTCGGTCGCGACGCTCCACGGAAGGGAGACGAGCCAGTCGATGTAGTTGCGGACGACCGTGGCCTCGGGTGACATGAAGGACATCTTCTGGAGCTTGTCGAGCTCCTTCATGGCCTTGTCGTGGACTTCCTTGGGCATCCGCGCCTTCTTGACCTGCTGGGTGAGCTCCTCGATCTCGTTCGAGAACTCGTTCTG
>JAEHDN010000370.1 GCA_016880395.1 Candidatus Eiseniibacteriota bacterium | reverse complement strand
TCGAGCGTGTGCTCCATCACATGTGCCACGCGCTTTCGCGTGGTCATAATGTGAAGATATCCGGCTTCGGGACCTTTATCCTGCGCGACAAAGGCGAACGCGTTGGCCGCAATCCGAAAACGGGCATCGAGGTGCCGATTGCGCCTCTTGCAAGAGATCGGCCGCGTCGTCCGGAGCGAGGAGCCGCATCCACGAGCGCCGCTCGCCCGGGGGGAGCGCGAGGAGCAGCTCGGCCTGATCGCGAGCGCTCAGGCTGAGAAAGAAGTCCTCGGCCTCCGCGCGGTCGAGCGCGCGGAAGCTCTCCAGGCGATCGGAGTGGACGAGAAGCGCCCACGCCTCCTGGAGATCCGCCGTCGAGAGCGGTTCCTCGAGCTCGGGTTCCGGGCTGGACGTCATCGCCGCCTCCACAGTGCAGGGGTGTAGTGCCCGATCGGGCGGACCGCTGGCCGATGGTACTGGCCCCTCCGCCCATCATCAACCCTGGAGCGGCCTTCCGGACGCCGTATTTCGAGCCATGTTCCCCGCGCGGGCCCCTGAGCCTCCGGCGACGAGGGTCGGTCGTGGGGTACAATGGGGCGCGGCGCCGCTCGGGCGCCGGTCCCGGAGGAGCGCACATCGATGTCGTCCCAGCCCCGTCCCTCACTGCTCGTCGTCGACGACGATCCTGGATCGTCGGGACTCCTGCGCGAGGTCTTCGCGCAGGAGGGCTACGACGTGTCCGTCGCTTCGAGCGGTGCCGAGGCCCTGCGCCAGGCGGCGGAGCGCCCGTTCGAGATCGTGCTGAGCGACATCCAGATGCCCGACATCGACGGCATCGAGGTGCTGCGCCGGCTCCGAAGCGTCGCTCCGGACGCGACCGTCATCCTCGTCACCGCGTTCGGGACGATCGAGATGGCAATCCGGGCGCTCAACGAGGGAGCGTTCGACTACGTGCGCAAACCCTTCAAGCTCGACGAGGTCCGTCGCGTCGTGGAGCGCGCGATGGAGCGTCGCCGAGCGCGCGACCTGGCGCGGACCGACGCGGCGCCCGCGGCGTCCTCGGCCGAGCCCCGGCGGCGCGGACGCCCGATCGCGGCGATCATCGGATCGCATCCGGACATGGTCGAGCTCTTCAAGCTGGTCTCCCGCGTCGCGGGGACGAAGAGCTCGGTCATGATCATCGGCGAGAGCGGCACCGGGAAGGAGCTGATCGCGAGGACCATCCACGAGGCAAGCCCCCGGCGCGACCGTCCGTTCGTCGCGGTCAACTGCACGAGCCTCTCCGAGACGCTCCTCGAGAGCGAGCTGTTCGGCCACATGAAGGGAGCGTTCACCGGGGCCATCGAGCGCAGGCCCGGGCTCTTCCTCGAGGCGGACCGCGGCACCGTGTTTCTCGACGAGGTCGGCGACATGTCGCACTCGATGCAGGCCAAGCTCCTGCGTGTGCTGCAGGAGGAGGAGGTGAAGCCGGTCGGCGGCACGGAGACGATCCCGGTCGATGTGCGCGTCGTGGCTGCCACGCACCAGGACCTGGAAGCCCTCGTTCGCGCCGGGCGCTTCCGACTCGACCTCTACTACCGCCTGCACGTGGTGATGCTGCGCGTGCCGCCGCTCCGCGACCGGCGCGACGACGTTCCGCTCCTAGCGGAGCACTTCCTGCGCGAATACGGTCTCCTCGCGCAGCGTCCGCTCCAAGGCTTCTCCACGAAGGCCATGCGGGCGCTCATGAACTACCCCTGGCCGGGCAACGTGCGCGAGCTGGAGAACGTGATGGAGCGGGCCGTGGCCCTCGCTCCTGGCTCGATGGTCGAGGAGGCGGACTTGCCGGACAAGGTGGTCCACCACGCCGGGAACCAGGGTGCCTCCGCGGGCGGCCAGACGACCCTGGACGAGATGATCCGTCGCTACGTCCTCTCGATCTTGGACCAGGTCGGGGGGAACAAGGCCGAGGCGGCCCGGGTTCTCGGCGTGCCGCGGCGCACCCTGTACCGGATGCTGGGCCGGTATGGCCTCGCTGCGGAGGCCGATGAGGTGAGCCAATCAGGCACATCCATCCATTAGTGACCCACGTTCTGTAACTATTTTTAAATGAGTCGAATCCAGGATGCTATCCACATGGGTGTTCCCCGAACGGCACAGATCGCCCCTGGGCCCATCCGGCAAAGGCCCAGGCCGATATTCCCAACCAACCCATCGGGTATGACTTACAGGCCAAGGCGAAATGTGGGGAAGCTCCTTCATCCTGGCATGGTGGGTGCAATCAACTCCCCACGACCCAGTTGCTAAACGGCTGGGACCCACCGTGGCCCGCTCGTGTGAGTGCGACACCCTGCCCTGCTCCAGCGCACCGGGTCACGTGTTGGGTTCACGCCGAAGGTTGAAGGCCCCTGGTAGCTGGCGGCAGCCTCGCGATGCTTCTGCCCCCCACACTTCGCGAGAACCGCCCTCCAGGGGCTTTTCTTTGGCCACGAGCGTTTCGCGTGGACACGATCCGGACCGGTTTCTAGACTTTCCGCAAGTGAGCCTCCCCCGAATTCTCCGGATCATCATTCTTGCAGCGTTCACCCTGCTCGGCGCGGCGGCGCTCGTAGGCGCCCCGGCATTGGGATCCTCGCAGCCCCCGGCCCGCCCTCCCGCGTCCCGCCCTCCCGCTCCCGCCCCATCTCCGCGCCCCGATGAGGTGGGCGTCGTGGACGGGATCCCGATCTCGCAGGCCGACTGGGATCGTCTTGCGGATCCGTACTTCGAAGAGGTCGAAGCGAAGGCGGGACGGAAGCTGAACGACGACGAGAAGAAGCTCCTGCGGCGGAATGTCCTCGACGAGCTGATTCGCGAGCGGCTCTGGCTCGCCGACGCCAGGCGCCGCGGGATGGCCGTGACCGAAGCGGCCATCGACTCCCGCATGAAGCAGAGCGACTACTTCAAGGCAGGCGGTCGTGTCGACGAGGCCAGGTTCCAGTCGTTCAAGAAATCACCGTCGTCCAACTATCCGGTGCTGCGCGAAGAGGTCCAGCGGGCCCTCCTCCTCGAGGAGTACGTCCGCTGGATGGAGCGGCGGTTCGGTCCGAGAGAGGCCGAGCTCCGGAAGGAATTCGAGACGAGGACCGCCACCGCATCCCTCCGCTACTTCCTCATGGGGCCGGACGCGGTCTCGCTCGACCCGGAGGCGACGCCCGCGCAGATCCACGCCTACTACGAGGCCCACCCGGACGAGTTCGAGAGCGCCGACGAGGCCCACATCCAGTACATCCGCGTTCCGATCGGCACCGAGGCCGCGGCCGGAGATTCCGCCAGGGAATCCGCGGCGCAGGCCGCGTCGAAGGCCGCCACGGACCTGCTCGCCGCGATCAAGACCGGGGCGCCCGCGGAAACCGCGGCGAAGCCGTACGGAGGACTTCAAGACCCGGGGTGGTTCAAGGTCGGCGATCCGATCCGCGGCCTCGGCCGTTCCGATGCGCTGGCGGCCGCGATCCGGGGCGTCGAACCGGGCGCATGGGCGCGGGAGCCTGTCCGCGTTGGCCCACTCTACGTCGTGATGAAGGTGGTGGAGCGGCACCACGCCCGGCGGCTTCCGTTCGGCGAGGTGGTGTTCTACGCGAAGCGCAAGGCGGACGCCCTCGTGCGCGACACGGTGCTCGACTCGCTGGCGCGCGAGGACGTCCGGCTGCACCCCGAGACCTACCACGCTCCCCGCATCGAGGTCTCGATCGTGGCCCGCGGGCTGAACACGTTCGAGGGAGGGTCGCCCCCGACGCCGAAGGAAGTGGACCGGAGGCTCGAGAGGATGAAGGAGGACCTCCATCCTCCCGATTCGTCGCGGGCCCGGCTGGACTCCACCCGCGCGACCATCCCTGACCTGATCATCCAGGAGCGGCGCCTCAAGTCCGGGTTCCACGTCATGAAGGACGCGGCGGGGAAGCTCGCCAAGAAGGAGTCCGCCTCTCGGGTGGCCTCGCGGTACGGCGGCGTGCTGAGCCTCCTCCAGACCTACCGCGGGCAACCGCCGGAGCGCCCCTCGATCCTAGAGGGGAAGTTCCTCGACTCGCTCTACGCGATGCGCGCGGGAGCGGTCGTCGGCCCTCGTGTCAAAGACGACTCCGTCTATGTCGTGCGCCTCGAGACGATCGATCCCCGATTCGTACCCCCCTTCGCGGTGATCCGGGAGCAGGCGCGCGACGCGGCGGGCGAGCGGCAGCGCGCGGATCTAGCGCGCGAGGCCCAGGCGTGGTTCCAGTCGCGGGGAGGCTCGTACCGGACCCCCAGCCGATGGGTCCTCGACGTCGTGTTCTTCCGCAAGGCCAAGTCGGAGGACGTGGCCGTCTCCGAGGATTCGATCGCGTCCTACTGGCGCACGCACCCTCTCGAGTTCACCGAGCCAGGCAAGGCCAAGGTCCGGCACATCCTGGCCCGGGTCCAGGACCCCTCGGCGCGTGCCGCCGCGCGGAAGAAGGCGCTCGCGGCGAGGAAGCGGCTCCTCGCGGGCGAGGACTTCGCCGCCGTCGCACGCGGCATGTCCGATGACGGGGGTACGGCCTCGCGCGGCGGGGAGCTGGGAGAGCTGACCCGCGGCGCGGTGCCGAAGGAGTTCGGCGACGCCATCTTCGCGCTGGGAATCGGCGAGGTGAGCGACCCGATCGAGACGAAGTTCGGCTATCACATCGTGCAGGTGGAATCGCGCACGTCCGAGCGTCTCCGTCCGCTCGAGGAGTGTCGGACGGAGATCCACGGGGTGCTGGGCGACCAGATCGCGGACTCGCTCGCGCGCACGCCGGCCCGCGTGCTCGCCGATCAGGCGAGCCGCGTCGACTACCGCGCGGCCGACTCTCTGGCGGCGGCGTACGGAGGCTGGAAGCGCCACGGTCCCGTTGGGTCGGACGGGGAGATCGAGGGGGTGGGCCGGGTTCCCTTCATCGAGCGAATCGTCGCGGCGCTCGCGGACAGCGGCGTCGCGGCCGAGCCCGTCGACCTCGCCGAGGGCAGCGTCGTGATCCGCAAGGTCCGCGAGGAGACGCCGCGGCAGGCGCAGTTCGACGATGTGCGGGACAAGGTGATCGCGGACTACCAGCAGGACCGCCGCCGCGCGGTCTCCGACTCCCTGAACGCGCGATTCCGGGCGGCGCTACGCGAAGGGGCGGACCCGGAGACGCTCTTCATCGGGTACGGCGGCCTGAGGCCGAGCAAGCCCTTCGGACGACAGGGTCCCATTCCCGATTTCCAGAAGGACGCGGCGCTCGGGCGCGACTCGACCTTCCTCGCGCGCGTCTTCACATCGAAGCCGAAGACGGCGCTGCCCCCGATCGCGGGCCAGTCCGGCACGCTCTACTCGATCGTGGAGACGGTGACGGTGCCTGCCACGAAGGAGTTCGCGCGCCAGCGTGACGCGATCCTTCGCGACGTGCTCGACGAGCGGATCGACGCCTGGACCGGACGGCTGCGGGCGAAAGCGCCGATCCGGATCAACCGGAAGGATCTGCAGGCGCTCCTCAGCTGATGTACCATTGGGACTCCTCGCGCTTCACCGCCCCGCCAGGCTCCGCTCCCGGGAGGATGTGGCATGGATCGGGAGACGGGCGTCTTGATGCACGATGTGGAGGAATCCGAGCGGCCGCGTGAGCGCCTGCTCGAGCTGGGGCCCGCGGCACTGAGCGACGCGGATCTGGTGGCGCTGCTCTTCGGATCGGGAAGCGGCGGGGAAGGCGTGCTCGACGTCGCGGGTCGCGTCACCCGGTCGGTCAACCTCAGACGGCTCCAACAGACGGCGGTGGAGGACCTTCTCGCCATCAAGGGGATGGGGCCCGCGCGCGCGGCACAGCTCCTCGCGGCCGCCGAGATCGGCCGGAGGCTCTGGCCCGAAGCGGACCCGATCCCGCTCGTGCGGGGGCCGGAGAAGATCTTCGAGCTGACGGCCGACATCCGCCGCTCCAACCGGGAGCATTTCGTGGGCTTCTACCTGAACTCGCGGAACCAGGTGCTCCGGCGCGAGATCATCTCCATTGGGAGCTTGAACGCGAGCATCGTCCATCCCCGCGAGGTCTTCATTCCCGCCCTGGCCGTGTCCGCCGCGAGCCTCATCCTGGCGCACAATCATCCCTCGGGAGATCCATCGCCGAGCGAGGAGGACCTCGCGATCACGCGCCGCATCACGGAGTCGGGACGGCTCCTCGGCATCGAGCTGCTCGACCATGTCGTGGTCGCCCGCGACGCCTACACGAGCTTCAAGGAGCGGAGGCTCCTCCGATGAGGCGGGCGCTCGGCGCGATCGCCCTCGCGGCACTCCTCTCGGGGTGTGCGGGATCCCGGCCCTCGGCGGACGGATCGTCGCCCGAGGCGGCCATCGATCCCTCGGCCGGGTCCGGGGCGCTCGTCGCGCTCGCGGATTCGGCGCTCGCCGTGGGAGAGCCCGCGCTCGCCCGGCGCGCGCTCGAGCGGGCCTCCGCGCTCGATCCCCGGAACGCGGCGGTTCGCGCCGGCTACGGCCGGTTCTACACGGCCATCCAGCGATACAAGGACGCGAAGACCGAGTTCGACCGCGCGGCGGAACTCGACCCGACGAGCCCGGAGCCTCCGTACGGGCTCGGCCTCGCCTACCTGAAGGCCGGGGACCGGGATCTCGCCTACCGGTCTTTCGCGCGCGCGCTGAGCCTCGATCCCGGGCACGAGGGGGCGCGCCGGGCGATCCGGCCGATGCTGGAGGAGCGCTACCGCGCGGCGGGCGTCCCGCCCGAGTACGCGTCCCTCGACGAGAGGACGAGCGTCTCCCGCGGCGAGCTGGGCGTGATGCTCGCGGTGGAGATGGGGATCGATCCCGATCGCATCTCGTTCCGGTCCGACGCTCCCTATCGCGCCGACTGGTCCGCGATCGACAAGGCGTGGGGCTCGCGCTGGCTCCGCGCGTCGGTCGCGCGCGGCTGGATCGCGCCGCTTCCCGACCGCGACCTCCACCTCGACGATCCACTGACCCGCGGGAACCTCGCCGTACTGCTCGGCCGGATCGAGGCGGCCTCGCCGCGCGCATCCGCCGACAGCACCCGGGCGGCCCACGCGCGCGGGAGCGCGAGCGCGGCGCCAGCGGTGTTTCCGGACCTCGGCGCGAATCACTACCTCGGACATGCGGCCGCCGAAGCGGTGGCCCTCGGGCTTCCGACTCGCGACGGCGGGCGCTTCGAGGCGGACGCGCTCGCCACCGGAAGCGAGGCCCTGACCGCGGTGCGGGGGCTGGCGCGGCGCATGGGGGCGATGCCGGTCGTTTCGACGGACGCCCCTGGTCTGGTCAAATGAGCATCGTGAAGGGCATTTCCGCGGCCCGCACCATGGCGGCGTGCCTCTATGGCTGCGGGAACCTCATCCTCTTGCGCTGAGGCCCCGGCCCCGGTATCCTCCCCCTTAGCAGACATCCTTCGGGGCGGGGTGAAAGTCCCCACCGGCGGTAGAGCCCGCGAGCTACGGGTCACGACCCGCGGCAGATCCGGCGTAATTCCGGAGCCGACAGTCACAGTCTGGATGGGAGAAGGATCGTCGCACACGGTACGGGTATGTCCGGCCTCGGCCGCTCACGCCCCGCGGGTGTCTGCCTGCGGGGGTTTTTCTTTGTGAGCTTGCACGTGAACCATATGCCACCCCGGGCCCGTCGCGAGCCGCCGCTTCGAGCGGCGGACGCCGCGGAGACCGACGCCATGCGCCGTGCCATCCGGATCGCGCGACGCGGCATCGGCACGACCCACCCCAATCCTCGGGTTGGGGCTGTGGTCCTGCGCGGCGGGCGTGCCGTCGGCGCGGGCTTTCATGCGCGCGCCGGCGACGCGCACGCCGAGGTGCGTGCGCTCGAGGCGGCCGGCGCGACAGCCAGCGGCGCCACCCTCGTCGTCACGCTCGAGCCCTGCGCCCACGTGGGCCGGACCCCGCCCTGCACCGACGCCATTCTCGCGGCCGGCATCGCGCGGGTCGTGATCGGCATGGGCGATCCCAATCCGCTCGTGGACGGACGCGGCATCCGCGTTCTCGAGCGGGCCGGGATCGAGGTGGTGGTCGGGGTGCTCGAGGGCGAGTGCCGGGAGCTGAACCCGGCCTACCTGAAGCACCTCCGGACCGGTCTTCCCTGGGTCACGCTCAAGGCCATGCTCTCGCTCGACGGCCGGCTCGCGGCCGAGAGCGGCGAATCGCGCGGACTGGGAAGCCCCGCGGAGCTGCGCGCCGCGCACCGACTCCGCGTGGAGAACGATGCCGTGCTGGCCGGCATCGGCACGGTGCTGGCCGACGATCCGCTCCTCACCGTACGGGGCGTCCCGGGACGGAGCCCGGCGCGGGTCCTCCTCGACTCGTCGCTCCGCATTCCCGGGACGGCGCGGATCTGGGAGAGCGTGGCGGATGCGCCCCTCATCCTCGCGACGGTGTCGCGGGACGCGGAGCGGATTCGAGAGATGGAGGCGCGTGGCGCCATCGTGTGGACCTTCGATCCGGCGGGAGACGGCCGGGTGCCGCTCCGGGAGGTTCTCCGGCGGCTCGCATCGGAGGGCCGACTCGCGCTTCTGGTCGAAGGAGGGGCCGAGGTCCACACCTCGTTCCTCCGCGAGGGTCTGGTCGACGCGGTGGCGATCGGCATCGCGCCGCGTATCGTGGGGGGGCGGAGCGCGCCCGTCTGGACGGGCGATCTCGGGCGGCCCCGCCTCGCCGACGCCATAGCCGTGGAGCGGCTCTCGGTGCGGCGCCTGGGACCGGACCTGTGGTTGACCGGCCGGATCGCGGCCGAAGGAGGGGACTCTGTTTAGCGGCATCGTGGAGCGCGTGGGCACGGTCGAGCGGGTTTCGGCCCAGGGCGGAAGCCGGCGCCTAGTCGTGGACGCATCCTTCGACGCGCCGCTCACGGCCGGCGAGAGCGTCGCGTTGAACGGCGTCTGCCTCACGGTCGAGCGCGCGGACGCGCGCTCCTTCGAGGTGGTCGCGGTGCGGGAAACGCTCGAAGCGACGACGCTCGGCGCGCTCGATCGGGGCTCGCGCGTGAACCTCGAGCGAGCGCTCCGTGTGGGGCAACCCCTCGGCGGCCACTGGCTCCAGGGGCACGTCGACGCGACCGCGCCCATCCGCGGCGTCCTGCGCGACGCCGGGCAGACGCGGCTCCACGTCGAGATCCCGGAGCCGCTCCGGCGGTACGTGGCGCGCAAGGGCTCGATCGCGCTCGACGGCGTGAGCCTCACGATCGCCGCGTGGTCGGATCCGCTCGCCGAGATCGCGCTCGTGCCGTTCACGCTGGAGCACACGGTCGCATCGGTCTACGCGCCCGGCATTCGGGTGAACGTCGAGGTGGATCTCATCGCCCGGTATCTCGAGCGGCTGATCGAGGCGCGCGGCACGGGCGCCTTCGAGGCGGGCGCCGCGGGAAGGGCGCCATGAGCCCTCGCGCGAAGTCCCGCACGCCGCGGGGGGCTCTCGATTCCATCGCCCAGACACTGCGCGCGCTCCGCGCGGGGTCGATGGCGGTGGTCGTGGACGACGAGGACCGCGAGAACGAAGGGGACTTCGTCATGGCGGCCGAGAAGGTCACGCCGCAGGACGTGAACTTCCTCACGCGCGAGGCGCGCGGGCTCCTCTGCGTGTCCATGCCAGGGCCGAGACTCGAGGAGCTCGGGCTCGCCCTCATGACCCCGCTCAACACCGCCCGGTTCTCCACGCCCTTCACCATCTCGGTCGATCTCCTCGCGGGGACGACGTCGGGCTCCTCGGCGCAGGACCGCGCGCTCACGATCCGCGCGCTCGCCTCGCCGCGCACGCGACCCGAAGAGCTGGCGCGGCCCGGGCATGTCTTCCCGCTCCGCGCGGCCGATCAGGGCGTCGTGAGCCGGTCCGGCCACACCGAGGCGGCACTCGATCTCGTGCGTCTCGCGGGCCTGAAGCCGGCCGCGGTCCTCTGCGAGATCCTCTCCGCCGACGGCAGCATGGCGCGTGGCCCGGAGCTCAAGCGATTGGCGCGCAAGTACGGGTACCCGCTCATCAGCATCCGGGACCTGGTGCGATACCGGTACCGGCATGAACGGCTCGTCGAGCGCGTCGCCGCGTCGCGCCTGCCCACCCGCTTCGGAACATTCCGGGTGGCGGTGTACGAGAGCCGGATCGACGGCTACCATCACATAGCCCTCGTGAAGGGTCGTCCTCCGGCGCGCGGACGGGCCGGCCCGCCGCCGCTCGTGCGCGTCCACTCGCAATGCCTGACCGGTGACGTGTTCGGCTCGATGCGCTGCGACTGCGGGGAGCAGATGGCCTCGGCCTTGGAGCGGATCGACGCTGAGGGCTCGGGCG
>JAEHDN010000369.1 GCA_016880395.1 Candidatus Eiseniibacteriota bacterium | reverse complement strand
CCGAGTGGCAGTACGAGCCGAAATGGGACGGCTTCCGCTGCGTGGCGTTCCGGGACGGAGACGCGGTCGCGCTCCAGTCGAAGGCGGGAGAGCCGCTCGAGCGCTACTTCCCCGAGGTGGTGGAGAACCTGCGCGCCCTCGACGCGAAGCGGTTCGTGCTCGACGGCGAGCTCGTCATTCCCCGCGGTGCGTCCCTCTCGTTCGACGACCTGCTGATGCGCATCCATCCGGCGGAGAGCCGCGTGCGCAAGCTCGCTGCGGAGACGCCGGCGATCTACATCGTCTTCGACCTCCTCGTCGACGAGAAGGGGACGTCCCTCGTCGGGAAGGCGCTCGAGGAGCGCCGCCCGAAGCTCGAGGCCTTCACGGCGCGGTTCCTCCGGGGACACGACGCCATTCGCCTCTCGCCGGTCACCGACGATCCCCAGGTCGCGATCGAGTGGTTCGAGACGACGCGCGGGGCGCTCGACGGTGTGATCGCCAAGCGACGCGATCTCCCGTACGAGTCGGGCGAGCGTACGGGGATGCAGAAGGTGAAGCAGCGCCGCACGGCGGACTGCGTCGTGGGCGGGTTCCGGTATGCATCAGCGGGGCGTGTCATCGGGTCGCTCCTGCTCGGCCTCTACGACGAGGAGGGTCTCTTGCACCATGTCGGGTTCACGTCGGGCATCTCGGCCGAGGACCGCCGTGCGCTCGTTCCGAAGCTCGAGAAGCTCGTGAAGGCGCCCGGATTCACCGGCCACGCTCCGGGTGGGCCGAGCCGCTGGAGCACGGAGCGCTCGGGAGAGTGGCAGCCGCTTCGGCCGAAGCTCGTGGTCGAGGTCGAGTACGACCACGTGAGCGGCGAGCGCTTCCGGCACGGCACTCGATTCGTGCGTTGGCGGCCCGACAAGGCGCCTCGCCAGTGCACGTTCGATCAGATCGCGCAACCCGAGGGGTCGCTGCTCGCGCTCCTCGGGGGAAAGCCGTCACGCCGGAAACGGACCGCTCCTGCGACGAAGCGGACTCGAGGAACTCGAGCGGCCAAAGGCGGTTTCGGGCTGGTTCTGGCGCTCGGGCTCGGACTGGCAGGACCGTCGTTCGCGCAGGAGCACATGCATCACGGAGCGATGGCCGACACGTCCGCGACCGCGCCGGCGGATCACGACATGGCGGCCATGGGGCACGACATGGCCGCGATGCACCACGACCACGCCATGACCGGTCGCTTCGGCCCGTATCCGATGAACCGGGAGGCGTCGGGCACTTCCTGGCAGCCCGATCGGGCCGAGCACCTGGGCTTTCATTCCACGCATGGCGCCTGGACCCTCATGCTCCACGGCTTGGTCGACGTGATCGTCGACGATCAGGGGGGGCCGCGCGGAGATCACAAGGTCTTCAGCTCGAACATGCTCATGGGGATGGCGAGCCGGCCGCTCGGTCCGGGCACCCTCGGCACTCGCGCCATGATGTCGATCGAGCCGTCGACGATTGGGAAGGAAGGCTATCCGCTCCTCCTCCAGACGGGAGAGACCGCGGACGGACGGACTCCGCTCATCGACCGGCAGCACCCGCACGATCTCTTCATGGAGCTGGCCGCGAGCTACAGCCTGGCGAGCGGGAACCGCTCGCTCTTCGTGTACGGCGGCCTGCCGGGGGAACCCGCGCTCGGCCCTCCCGCGTTCATGCACCGCTTCTCGGCCTCGTCGATTCCGGAAGCGCCGATCAGCCACCACTGGCTCGACTCGTCCCACATCACCTACGGCGTGCTCACGGCCGGCGCTGTCTGGGGAGGCGTGAAGGCAGAGGCATCGGCCTTCCGAGGTCGCGAGCCGGACGAGAACCGCTACGACATCGAATCGCCGAAGCTCGACTCGCACTCCTTCCGGCTCTCGGTCAATCCCGCGCCGGCGTGGTCCTTCCAGGCGAGCTACGGCCGCCTCCACAGCCCCGAGCAGCTCGAGCCCGAAGTGGACGTGGATCGCACGACGGCGTCAGCGATGGTGGCGGGAGGAGACGAGGGGAGGCGCCGGGAAGCGACGCTCGCGTGGGGACAGAACCGGAATCGCCCCGGCGCGATCCTGGATGCCTTCACCCTCGAAGCCGCGGCGGAGGTCCGGCCGCGACACACCGTGTTCGCGCGCGGCGAGATGGCGGAAAAGGACGAGCTGTTCGCCGAGGGAGAGCCGAGGCACGGCAACGTCTACGACGTGGGCGTGGTGGAAGGGGGGTACCGGTTCGAGGTCTGGCAATCCACCCACGTCACCGCGGGCCTCGGTGGTCTCGGCACGATTTCCATCGTGCCGTCGAGCATCCAGGAGGCCTACGGGGATCGTCCCGCGTCCTGGAT
>JAEHDN010000368.1 GCA_016880395.1 Candidatus Eiseniibacteriota bacterium | reverse complement strand
GCCTGCACGACGCGCGTCGTGGCGGGCGTGGGCGTGCCGCAGATCTCCGCTGTCATGGAGTGCGCCGAGGCCGCCGCGGCCGAGGGCGTTCCGATCATCGCCGACGGCGGGATCAAGTACTCGGGGGACGTCGTCAAGGCGCTCGCCGCGGGGGCGCACTCGGTGATGATCGGAAATCTCCTCGCCGGCACCGAGGAGAGCCCAGGGGAGACGATCCTCCTCGAGGGGCGGACCTACAAGGTGTATCGTGGCATGGGCTCGCTCAGCGCGATGAGTGGCGGCCGTGGCGACCGCTACTTCCAGGAAGGCGTGAAGGACCTGAAGAAGCTCGTCGCCGAGGGCATCGAGGCCCGCGTGCCCTACAAGGGCCAGGTCGCGAATGTGATCTACCAGCTCATGGGCGGCCTTCGCGCCGGCATGGGCTACTGCGGCGTGGCCTCGATCGAGGATCTCCGCACCAAGACCCGCTTCGTCCGCATCACGCAGGCCGGGCTCCGCGAGAGCCACCCGCACGATCTGACCATCACGAAGGAAGCCCCGAACTACGAGATCCGGTAGGCCGCGGCGCTCGGCGCTCGCGGACATCGGAGGCCGTCGCGTCCCCAAACGCGACGATCGCCGGCACGTCCTCGCCGGCGATCGCGTGTGCAGGGGTGCGTGCCCTCCGGGGTGCGTCGGGTCGGGGGAGGGGCCGAAGGGCACGCGGGGGACCGGTTCGCTTCCTAGGGACCCGCCGGAAGCGAGAACTGGAAGTCGGGCGAAAGCAGCCTGATCTCGCGCGTCAAGCCGCGCATCTGGTCCAGGTGCCGCCGCTCGCCCGTCCGCTTCCACTCCGAATAGGCGTCGAGAAGCCTGTCCTGCATGTCGCGCAGATCCTGCTCGCGCGCATCCTCGTCCACGCTCCGCTCGAGCCGGATCACCTGGGCCTTCTTGAACCTGGCCCCGAGGCTCCAGTACTCGCCGCGCATGTGGGAGAGCATCTTGTGATACCGCTCGACCGCGACCGTCAGCTTCTCCAACAGGCCACCCATGGCCGCGGTCGGGTTCTCCAGCAGCTCTCCGTACGTGTACGAGAAGTGGTACCAGTTCGGACTCCGACCCACGTCGGCCTCCTCTCCCGTGATCACGCCTTCGCGACGATTCGGCACGTATGGACCCGCGTGCTCGAACCGGCCGAGCGATACGAGAAGGAGGTCTTCCGGCGTCCGAAAGATCCGGTACCTGAGCGAGCCTCGGTGCGCGCTCGCCAGGCGCCGCCATGCCGCCACATCGAATCTGGAGAGGAGCCGGGAACGCTCCGGCGGCAGCGGGACATGCGCCTCGATCTGGTCCTTGAGCGCGGCCAGATACGCATCCACGTCTTCTTGAGGCAGCGGGTCGCCGTTCTTCGGCGTGCCGCTCGCCTTGGTCAGTAGCAGGCAGTTGATCGCGACGTAGGCGGTCGGTCGGACCTTCCTCGGATTTGCCTTGCTCGCCAGATACTTGCGGGCTGCCGTCATGGCCACCTCATCCTTCCTGTCCGTCCCCGACTCGCTCCGACTCCTTCACCGGAGCCCAATCACCACGTTCGGCACTCAGCGTGTGCATTGAGCATGCCGTTCGTTTTGCGACACGCGTGGATCGCTGGAATGCACGCAGCAGAGATGGATTAGCGATTTCGGCCAGTTTTCATTCGAGGAGAGGCGAGGTCGAAAGCATTCACGATGTGGCTTCTTTTAGCCGATTTTTCGGGTGGAACCGCCCAGCGCACGGGCGGGCCGGCGCATTGCGGGATGCGGCTCGAAATGCATCGTGCCCGATGGCCACCGGCTGAGAGTTGCCCGGTCATCCATACATCGATCCCGTGGGCCCTCGGCAGGACCTTGACGTGCAGCAACTTAGCCAGGGTCTGCGATCGTGCGACGTGGCACGTTAGTTGCCCTTCATGTAGGTGGATCCTTCCACCCAGGAGAAAGGCGACCATGGACACCGATGCTGCGGGTCCCGCGGCAACGCGCGGGCTGCTCGCGTTCCGGATCGGAGACGTGGACTTCGGCGCGCGGATCGAGGACGTGGCAGGGCTGGTCGAAGCCGACCGCCTCACACCGCTTCCTGGGCGCCGTGAGCCAGTGGCCGGTCTCGTCGCCTTTCGCGGCGCGATCGTGGTCGCCGTCGATCTCGCCTCGTTTCTCGGCGCGCCGTCCGCGTCCGGATCGCCGCGCTATGCGCTCGTCCTCGCGCGCGGCGGGGATCGGCTCGCCATCGTGATCCCGTCCTTGCCGCGCCTCGTGCCGGCGTCCGCGCTCTCGAGCCCCGAGCGGCCCGAGACCTCCGATGCCGATGCGAACGCCCTCGTCGAGTCGACCTACCGCCACGACGGCTCGCCCATCCACTGCCTCCACTACTGGGCGGTTCTGCATCCTGCCGGTGCCGTCGCTTCGGACGGCCGGGGGGCCGCGGCGTGAGGGAAGGAGAAGGCGTGACCCGCCGCTATCCGGTGATCCCGGTCCTCGTCGCATCGGTCGCGGTGTCGGTGTGCGTGGGCGGCGTCTTCCTGTTCCTGCCGATGACCCTGGGCTACGCGCTCGCCGGCCTTCTGGCGCTGCTCGGCGCCGGAGGCGTCGCCACGGTTGCATCGCGCGGGGCGCGCGCCCGCGAGCACGAGCTCTTGCACCACGTTCATCGTCTCGAAGCCGACAAGGCGCGCGCCGAGGCCGCGGTGGCCGACGCCGAGAAGACGCGCCGGCAGATCGAGATGGCAACCGCAATGCTCCGCGACGGACACGACCCGCTCATCCAATCGCCCGAGCTGCGCGTCGGGGCGCTCCACGACCTTCTCGAGGCCGCGCGCCGCATGAAGGAGGCGCTCCCGGTGGTGAGCCGGATCGCGGTC
Source organism: Candidatus Eiseniibacteriota bacterium (assembly GCA_016880395.1). Lineage (GTDB taxonomy): Bacteria > Eisenbacteria > RBG-16-71-46 > SZUA-252 > SZUA-252 > WS-9. The sequence continues at coordinate 5,058 of JAEHDN010000368.1, read as the reverse complement.
GACGAGGAGGAGCTGGTCGGAGCTGGACCGGATCGCCTGCCCGGCTCCTGGCCGCGCTCCGAGGAGATCTCGGCCGATCCGCGCGCGCGCGCCGAGCTCCTGCGCGGGATGGACGAGCTGATCCATGGACTCCAGGGCTGCCTGGCTCCGGCCGCGGAGGAACGCGACGTGCGCGGCGCGGATCCGGCGGGGCGCGCCCCGGCGCAGCTGGTCGATGCCGTCGTGCAGACCGCGGCCGACGGGATCGAGGATCTGGCCGCTGGGCTCATGCGCGCGAACGAGCTGGCCTCGGTGGCGGAGCGGGTGACCAACCGCGCCACGCTCCTTGCCCTGAACGCGGGACTCGAGGCGACGCGCTCCGGGGGCGAGGCCTTCGGCGCGATTGCCGAGGAGACGCGCCAGCTCGCCGAGTTCGCGCGGGAGGCGACCGACACGATCTCCCGGCTCGCGAGCGAGATCGAGATGAAGGTGGGGAAGACGATCACGGCGATCCACGCGACGAGCGAGGACGCGAAGGCGGCCCTCGCGTCGAACGGACCCGCCGCTTCCGGCTCCGGCCGGCCGGCGTCGGCCGTGACCACGGAGCTCGGCCGGCTTCTCGAGCGAGCGAGCGCGCTCCGGGCCGGTCTCGCGGCGGGAACCCACCGGACCGAGCCCGAGCCCCCGGCGCCCCGGCCAGCGCGAGAGCGTGTGCCGCGCACCCCCCAGGCGCGCGTGGAAGGACAGGGCTGAGCGTGGAATCGTTCGACATGCCCTCCGGTCCATCCTCTTCCTCCTCCGCCGAGCGGATCACGCGGATCACCGCCACCTACGGAGCCCTCATCCACGAGCAGGTGGAGCTGACCCGCCGCTTCCTTGCGCGCGAAGAGCCCGATCTCGCGTCCGGTGACGGATCGCTCGTCGAGGAAGCCATCCGCCTCGTGCTGCGCGGGGCCGAGTGGCTCGAGCTTCCGGATCTCGCGGACGCGGTGAGCGCGCTGCGCGAGGGGATCGCGCAGATCGGCCAGGTGAAGGTCTCGGATCGCTCGGGCGTCGTGGCCGCCTGCCACGTCCACCTCGAGTCCGAGGAGCGCCTTGCGGGGCGTCTCCGCTCGGAAGGGCTGGGCACGCTGCTCGAGCAGGCGGACTTGGTGGAGGACGCGATCGAGGGGATGCGCTCGGAGGCTCCCGCCCGCTCCCAGTCGCCGCGCTCGCTGTTCGAAGACGGAGCGCCCGGGCTCGGACCGCACGGCAACCTGCTCGCGCTCACGGTGGAGATCAAGAGCGCGGTCACCAACCAGAACGAGCGGATCGGCGCCATCCAGGATATGGCCGAAGGGGTGCTCCAAACGCTCCTGGCCACGATGTCCGACTGGGAGAACGGCCGGAAGCCCCAGATCCTGCCTCCCGCCGGGTCCAAGGGCGATGCGGCCGAGGAGCACTCGCTCGCCGTGTACCGCGGCCTCCAGAAGTCGGAGTCGGAGCTGCGCACGCTCGTCTACGAGGTGAGCCGCCTGCTCGGCACGCAGTACTCGCTCGAGCGTCGTGCGCGCGATCTCGACGAACATCTCCTCTGGGAGTTCCTCGATCCGCTCGACCGGTTCGTGGACGACCTCTTCGAGGCCGTGGCGCGGAGAAAGGGCCAGCCGGCGCTCCTGACCGTCCAGACGGGCGGCGTCGGCTTCGAGCCGGAGATCGGCTCGACCTTGATCCCGATCCTGTCGAGGCTGCTCGAGTCCGGCACGGTTCGCCCGGACGCCACGGGCGGTGCGCCGGAGATCCGGATGGCCGCCGTGCGGGAGAGCCTCGAGGCGATGATCGCGATCTCGGGCTTTGCCGGGTTCGACCCCGAGACGCTCTCGATGCTCGAGCGCGCGCTCGAGGACCTCGCCGGATTCGTGGAAATGATTGAGGGTGACGACACGATCGCGCTCCGCATCCAGTTCCCGATGGCTCGCGCCCTCCGAAGCTTCCTCATCGTGGAGGCCGGGGGACAGCGGATCGCGCTGCCCTGGAGCGCGGTGGACCGCGTCGAGGCGACGGGCGAAGGGCCGGACGCGGGTGGCATCGACCCGGAGCTGCCCGAGGTTCGGCTGGATGCGCTCTTCCCCGCGCCGGCCTCCATGCGGCGGGGAACCGGTGCGCCCGGCGACAGCGAGGCGGCTTCGAGCGGCAGGCCGGTCGCCCTCCTCCGGTCCGGCGGCCGCTCCACGCGCGTCACGTTCGATCGCATCGTGTGGCGGGAGAGCGCGCGGTGGGCGCCGCTTCCCTCGGAGCTTCGAACCGGCGACGACGTCCTGGGGGGCATCATCGGGCCGGACGGCGGCATCACGCTCGTCTTGAGCCCCGCCGCGCTGGCCGACCGCGCGCGCAGGGCGCCGGAGGTGGCGGCGTGAAGTCCCTGAAGATCGAGCGCGCGGGCGCGGAGCGGTTCCACTTCGTTCTCGAGGGTGAGATCGACCCGGCGGGGGCCAGGTCGCTCGACCGGCTCCTCTTCGCCTGCCAGGCGCGCGGGGCGCGCGAGGTTCGGCTCGACTTCGCCGCCGTGACCTCGATCTGCACGCTCGGCACGTCGGTGCTCGCACGCCAGGGCAAGGTCTACGAGGACACCGAACGCCGCATCCACGCGACCGGGCTCGCGTCCGAGATCCGTCGCGCGCTCATGGACGTGGACGCGATCGTGTACGAAACGAATGAGGCGTCGGTGGAGGCGTACCGGGAGCCGGTCGAGGCGCCGCACGAGGAGCCCGTGGAGACTTGCCCCGTGGAACGGATCGAGGCGCGGCCCGAAGAGCCCGTCATCCCTCCGCCCGGGGAGCCTGTCGCGGCGGAGATCGCGCTCCTCCAGTCGAAGCTCAAGCGCAAGCTGGTCGAGTTCCGGAACCTGTTCGAGATCACGCGCGCGCTCAATCTCGCGCTCGATCACGACGAGGTTCTGAATCTCTTCAGCCTGAGCATCATGGGGCAGTTCGGCGTCGAGCGCGTGGCGGTCTTCCTCGTGGAGCCCCGCCGCGGCGGACTCTTCGCGCCGCGACAGGTGCGCGGCTTCCCCGCCGACCACTTCCGGGACTTCACGATGGCCGCCGACTTCCTGCGGGACCGGTCCGCCGACGAGGAGTTCCTGGACCTCGGCGAGCTGAGCCGCGAGGAGGCGGGCATCGAGGCCCTCCGGGCTTCCGGGCTCGAATGGGTCGTCCCGCTCCGCGTCCGGCGCGATCTCGAGGGCATGGTCTTCCTCGGCGGGCGCGGCGCGCGTCACGGATTCCACGAAGACGAACGGGACCTGCTCACCACGCTCTGCAACCAGGGAGCCGTCGCGATCGCGAACGCGCGCCAGCGCCGAGCCCAGGAGGACCGGAACCTCGGTCTCGTGCGCGGCATGATGTCACTCATCGAGAGCCGGGACGAGTATGCGCGCGGCACGACCGAGCGGGTGGTTCGATACGTGACGGCCGTGTCGAAGCTCCTCCACGTCCCGAAGCCTGCGCTCAAGTCGCTCGTCTACGGCGCCGCGCTCCGGGACATCGGCATGATCGCGGTGAGCCATCTCATCCTCAAGAACCCGGCGCATCTCTCGGACGACGAGTGGTCCCTCATCAAGCAGCACCCGGAGCGGGGAGCGAGGATCCTCGAGGAGATGGACTTCCCGTCCGAGGTCATCGGCGTCGTCCGCCACCATCACGAGCGTTGGGGCGGCGAGGGCTATCCGGACGGGCTGCGCGGGAACGAGATCCCGCTCGGCGCGCGGATCGTCTCGCTCGTCGATTCCTACGTCGCGATGACGGGCGAGCGGCCGTATCGCCGCGCGCTCCCCTTCGACAAGGCCCGGCAGGTCGTGGCCGAGAACTGGGGCACGCCCTTCGATCCGGCGGTCGTCGAGGCCTTCCTGCAGGTTTTGGACAAGATCGAGCGACGCTCCCGGCAGCGCCCGGGCTCGTCGACAGGCATGTCCCCCGAAGGCGCGGATGCGGGCCAGGACTTGAGCGGCCCAGGCGCCATTCCCCTGGAGAGCCACCCGTGAGCCTCGAGAGCACTCGACCAACCGCCGAGCCGGGATCCGCCAAGACGAAGCGAAGCATCCTCGTGATCGACGACGATCGCCGCGTGCTGGAGCTGCTCCAGATCTCGCTCACGCAGAACGGCTTCAAGGTGGCCGTCTCGGGAACCGGCGAGGAAGGGCTGGACCAGATCCGGAAGGACCCGCCGGACCTCGTCATTCTCGATCTCCGCCTTCCGCGGAAGACCGGGTTCGAGGTCTGCGCCGCGATCAAGAGCAGCAAGGACACGCAGCACATCCCCATCATCATGGTTTCCGCCAGCGCGGAGGTCGACTCGCGGCTCCAGGGGCTGATGCACGGCGCGGACGACTACCTCACCAAGCCGTTCTCGCCCAAGGAGCTCCTCATCAAGGTGCGCCGCATCTTCGAGCGGCTCGACCGCGCGGAGCACCTGACCACCAAGAACCGCGAGCTGGAGAGCGAGGTCGCGCGGAACCGCGAGGACCTCGTCGCGCGGAACCGGGAGCTCAAGTTCCAGGTCTACAGCCTGGAGACGCTGATGGGCCTCACGCATCAGCTCAACTCCTCGCTCGACCTCGATGAGCTGCTCAACACCTTCATCTTGAGCGTGGTGGGACAGCTCCGCGTGAACTCAGCCTGCCTCTTCCTGACGGACGATCGCGACGAGCCGAAGGTGCTCGAGGTCTCCACGTTCAAGGGTCTCAAGGGAGACCAGATCCGCGCGATCCGGTTCCCGTACTCGAGCCCGTTCGTCGGGGCGCTGCTCCCTCCCGACGGGGAGGAGGGCCGTCCGGTCCGCCTCGCCGATCTGGAGGACGACCCGGCTCTCTCCGGCGGCGTGGGTCCGCTCTTCGCGGCCGGCCTCGCCGTCGTGTCGCCCGTCCTCATGAAGCAACGGCTCACGGCCGTGCTCGCCGTGGGCGAGAAGGTGAGCGGCCACGAGTTCGGGAGCGTCGATCTCGACATGCTGAAGGCGCTCTCCGAGTCGGCGGGCATCGCCATCGAGAACGCGCGCCTCTTCAAGGACCTCCAGGAGTCCTACGTCTCCACGGTGCGGCTC